>JAGBKP010000152.1 GCA_017635875.1 Selenomonadaceae bacterium
TAGAGTTCTTCGGCAAGCTCCGCTTTAGCGGCTTTTGTAAACCCGGGACGGCGGCTTTTTAAATCCGCGTAAAGCGTAAACTGCGACACAATCAAAAGTTCGCCCTCTACGTCTTTTAAAGCGAGGTTCATTTTTCCGTTTTTATCGGAAAAAACGCGAAGATGCGCGATTTTTTCCGCCAAATGTTTGGCATTTTCCTCCGTATCGCCTTCGCCGACTCCTAAAAGCACCAAAAAGCCTTTTCCTATTTGTCCGACGGTTTTTCCCTCGATTTTTACATTAGCTTCGCTTACGCGAGTGACAACAGCTCGCAATAATCCTCTCTCCTTATGATTGAATAAAAATACCCGCCGCGTTTGCGGCAGGTTTAATATTTACATATTTTGGATATACTGTTTCAAATCCTCTGCTGCTCTTGTAACTTTGGAAAGGTTTTCGGTTATCTCTCTTGTGGACGCCGCCTGTTGTTCGCTGACGCTTCCGGTGTTTTCTATGGATTTTGATATATCTTCGACGGCTTGGTTCATTTCGTTAAGCGTAGCTTGGATTTTTTCCGTAGCTTCTCTTGATTGCTCCGCAAGTTTTCTGACCTCTTCGGCGACGACCGCGAACCCGCGGCCTTGTTCGCCTGCACGCGCCGCTTCTATCGCGGCGTTTAAGCCGAGCAAATTCGTTTGTCCCGCTATGTTTGTTATAAATTCTATAACCTTAATGGTGTCTGCGTTCTTTTCCTGCAAGAGTTTAGCCATAGCCACCGATTCTTGACCGGCTTTAGCCAAGGAACTTGCGCTCTTTGCAACCTGCTCAACCGCATGATACACGGTTTGCGTCGATTTTGCAATCTCGTCTATCGAAGATTGCAACCGTTGTTTGATTTCATCTTCCGCTGCCACTGTAAATTCCCCCTAAATATATATAATCTCATAATAATGACAACATTCTTCATTGGACTATTCTACAAATATTACAAAAAACCTGCTTAATCAAATTTTTTTATTCGCTTTTTGCAAAAAATAATCGTAAGTAAGGCGAAGTCCGCCCTCAAGTTTCATATTCGCCCTCCAAGAGAGACCTCGAAGAGCCTTTTGCGCGGAGAGCGCGGAGCGACGAATATCGCCGGGACGCGCTTTTTCGTAGTTTGGGATAATATTTTCGCCCTTTATATCCGAAAGAATACTTACAAGCTCCCGCAGGCTCGTTTCGGTTTCGCCGCTTAAATTATAGGCGGTGTTCACGTTTTCCGTTTTAATCGCGGCGATTATGCCCTTTGCAATATCTCCCGCGTAAACAAAATCGCGGGTTTGTTCGCCGTCGCCGTAAATCGTTATTTTTTCGCCGCTTGCAAGTTTTTTTGTAAAGATGCTGATAACGCCGCCTTCACCGCCGTCGCCCTGTCGTTCGCCGTACACATTTGCAAAGCGGAGAATAACATAATTTACGCCGTAAAGAGAATTATAAAGCGCGAGATATTTTTCCGCCGTCACCTTTGAAAGCCCGTAAAAAGACATAGGGTTAAGCGCGCGGCTTTCCAAAATGGGAAGTTCCGTTAAATCTACGTCTCCGTAAGATGCCGCGCTGGAGGAAAAAATCACGCGACCTGCGCCGCTTTTTCTTGCGCCTTCAAGCACGTTTATTATTCCGACGATGTTTTGCTGCGCATCGTTTTGCGGGTCTTTAATGGACGCATCCACCATAGTTTGCCCCGCAAGATGAACTATCGCGTCTATTCCTTCGCGTTCGATTATTTCCGCAAAATTTGCGTCCCTTACGTCAGCCTCTATAAATTTTGCCTCACTCGGCACGTTTTCAAGCCTGCCGCCGGATAAATTGTCAAGGGCGACTACTTCAAAATTTTCGCCTATAAGAGCGCGCGTCAAATGCGAACCGATAAACCCCGCGCCGCCCGTTACCAGTACCTTCAACGGATACATCTCCTTTTGATTTTTTAAGCCGTTCTTTACTTTTTTCTTTTTTCTCTTTCTTTTGTAAAAGAAAGAGAGAAAAGAAAAAAGTAACAAAAAAGAAAAGAGAGAAAGAAAACTTTAATATAAAAGGATTTTTGAATTTGTCGACACTTTTGTGAAAAAGTATTCTTTTTATTTTTTACACAGCCTTATCAATATTTCTTCTATAAGCTCTATTCCGCCTTGACCTGTTTTCGTCAAATAATCCGCGTCTGATAGCAAAATAATTGCGTCTTCCAAGACTTTTTCGTTAAAATTTGCGGCGGCTCTCCCGAGTCTTTCGGCTATTACGGGATTTAACCCCAAAGGCGCGCCTAATGCTTTTCCCATTACGCCTTCTTTTATAAGGATTTTCGCTTGCAAAAGTTGTCTTGTGTGCCTTGCGATTAAGCCTATCGTAAGCGGTAAAAACGCGCCGCTTTCAGTTTCTTTCCGAAGAAGAAGGAGGGCTTTTTTTATATCTTTTGCGCTTATTGCGTCCATAAGCGCGAAAGACGAAACTTCGGGAACCGAAGAAAACACTTCCTCCATAGTCTTTTTATCTATGCGCTTATTATCCGTAAAAAGCGCGAGTTTGTCAAATTCTTTGTCGAGGTAGGCGAGTTTAATTTCTTTCATAACGCCGACCAAATTCATAAAAAAGAGATGCGCGTCCTTATCCAATGTTTTGCCTATGGACATA
>JAGBKP010000153.1 GCA_017635875.1 Selenomonadaceae bacterium
CCTTTGCTTTTGACCGCCCGAAAGAAGACTGCCGCGCTCGCCTACGAATGTGTCGTAACCCTGCGGCATATCGTTTACAAATTCCGCCGTGCCGGAAAGTTCGGCGGCTTTCATAATACTTTCTTCGTCGATGCTTGGCATAGCTATGGCGATATTTTCCTTGATAGTGCCCGCAAACAGGAAATTTTCCTGCAACACTATCCCGACTTGCCGTCTTAACCATGCGGTTTCAACCTGCGCTATATCGACGCCGTCTATTAAAATTCTGCCCGAATCCGGCGAATACAGATGCTGAATAAGCTTTGTCAGCGTCGATTTTCCGCAGCCGGAGTGACCGACTATACCGACTTTTGAGCCTGCGGGAATTTTTAATTTAACGTCCGTAAGCACGTTTTTCCCGTCGGCTTTGTAACGGAAATTTACGTTGTCTATCACAACTTCGCCGCGAAGCGTGGGGAGCGTGGTGCGATTCGGGTTAAACGCCGCCTCGCTCTCTTCGTCCATAATATCGGCAAGACGCGCCATAGATACGCGCACGCTTTGAAATTGTTGCCACATCGTAACTAAACGCAAAATCGGCGCGATAACTTGACCGGCGAGCATCTGAAACGCGATGAGTTCGCCTACGGTGAGCATTCCCGCCATAACTCTGTACGCGCCTATCCAAAGCAGCGCAAGATTAAAGGCTTGCTGTAAAAAAGTACCCAAGACCCCCGCAACGTTTGTGATATGCAGCACGCCCAAAGAACTTTTCAGGAACCTAGAGAGTATCTCCTCATAACGACTTACAAAATTAGATTCCATTCCCATAGTCTTTATGGTGCGAACGCCCGTCACGGCTTCTATTGTAAAGGACTGTTGCTCTGATGCGAGCAAAAATCTTTCGTTTAATTTATATTTGTAAATCGGCGCGATAACGGCATTTAAAAGCACATAAAGCGGGATAACCGCCCAAACTATATAGCTTAAAGTGGGGCTATACACAAACATCACAGCAAGATAGACCGTCGCAAAAACAATATCAAGCACAACGGTAAGCGCAGAACCCGTCAAAAATCCGCGAATGGTCTCGACTTCGTTCATACGTGAAACAACGTCGCCCACTTGCCACTTGTCGAAGAATTTAGACGGCAGTTCTGAAACTTTCTTAAACAGATGACTTGATAAAATAACGTCGATTTTGTTCGTCGTGTTTAAGAACAGATACGAACGTAGCGCAAGCATCCAAGTGTTAAAGACGGAGACGATAATCATACCGCCTATAAGTACGTCCATCGTGGTGAGGCTGTGATGAACAAGCACTTTGTCTATAATCATCTGCGTAAAGAACGGCGTTAAAAGTCCCAGTAATTGCAAAATTAGGGAAAGCCCCAGGACTTTAAATAGAAACGCCTTATATTTTAAAACCACGGGGATAAACCATCTAAACCCAAAACCCGTGACTTTTTCCTCAAGTTTTTCAACGTGGAAACGCTTTGTAAAGATTATGGCTTCGCCGATGAAATGCTTGTTAAATTCCTCGCGCTCAATGCGCATATCTTCGTTTGCGCGGCGATAGTCTCTCGCTATTATGGCTCCGTCGGGCGTTATGCCGAGCACAAAGAGATACGAGCCGTCTTTAACGCGCGCAACCGACGGATGAGGAAGTTTCATATAATCGTCCGTAGTGAGATTGTCTAATCGTCTCGCTTTTAATCCCAAATCCTTTGCGCCCACCAAAAGCGTTACGGTGTCCGCCGGATTTTCGTCCGTAATATATGCGCGTTCAAGCTGCATATAGTCCGCGGGGATTGAAAAGTGGCGGGCAACGTTTACAAGGCACCAAAGAGCCGAATCAATTCCTCTCATCTTATCTCTCCCTCAATGCCTCGTCCATATACTGTCTGAACGGGTCTAAGAAGAAGTCCACAATGCGTTTCTTCTTTATTTTAATTTCCGAGGTTACGTTCATACCGGGCGTTAAATCAAGCCCGCTGGTGTCGTTTTCAAGAGAGAGCGTAACCCTATATTTCTTGTCCTTTTCCGCGTCGCGCTGGTCTTCCGTTGCGTCCGCGCTGATATCCGTCACTTCCGCGTTTAGCATACCGAATTTTTGGAAGTTAAAGGTGTCGACTTTTACTTCCGCCTCTTGCCCGACGCGTACAAAACCGATGTCTTTATTGTCAACGTAAGCCTCTACTTCCATCTTCGCGCCTTCGGGGACTATGTTCATAAGAGTCTGACCTTCCGCCACGACGCCGCCTATCGTATAGACGCTGAGTCCGTCCACTTCTCCCGAATCCGTCGCGACAATGGTTGACTGTTCGTTTGTTTGATTTGCTTTCCTAAGTTCCTCTTTATAAGCGTCAAGCTGGCGTTTCGCCTCAACAAGTTGCGTCATAGTTTCCTGCTTATACGTGTTTATCACGTTTGCAAGTTGAGTGTTTGCTTCGGCTAATTGCGCTTCCGCTTTTAAAATCTCCTCAACCATAGCCTCGGAGCTTTTTTGGTAATCCACTCTTGTCTGACGCGCCTCCAATAGCTGGAAGTAGGAAACGGCGTCGCTTCTGTACAGTTCGTTTAATTTAGCCTCTTTTTCTCTTGCGACCGCAAGAAGCGCGTTGTATTTTTCCTGCGTGGCTCTCCCCGACGCAATGCTTGCCTGTTGCTGGGCGATAACCGCGTTAAGGCGCGTTTTGTCGCTTTCAAGTTTAATCCTTCTGCTGCTGTAAAGGGATTTTTGCGCCGATATATCCTTTGGGTCTAAAAGCTCGCTTTCCGTAACCACAAACGGCGCGTCGTTCATCTCCGCCTGCAAACGGTCCACCGTCATAGAGTAAAACGCGACCTGTTTCTTTAATGCGTCAACGTCCGCCTGCGTTTTTGTGGTGTCAAGCACAACGAGCACGTCGCCTTTTTTAACCGCTTGACCTTCTTCCACCAAAATATCCTTGATAATACCCTTGTTGGAGCTTTGTACGGTTTTTACGCTGCCGCTCGGCACGATTTTGCCGCGGGCGACCGCGACTTCGTCCACCTCTCCCACAAAGAGCCAAACCATACCCACTATCAAAAACGCGATAATAGTCCAAAGCACCATTCTGCCGACAGGCGATGGCGGCGTTTCGGTGACTTCCAAAATGGACGCCAAAAATTCCGTTTCTTCTTTCTTTTTATCCGTATCGAGATAGTTTTTCGCTATGGAAATAAGACTTCTCTTTTCCTTTTTATCTTCGTTTCCCACGCTCATTTTTTCACCCCTTGAGTGTCATAGAGTTTTCTGTATATGCCGTTATGCTCTATTAAATCTTGATGAGAGCCCATCTCCGCGATTTTGCCGTGGTCTAAAACTATTATTTTGTCGCATTTTTCAACAGTCGTAAGACGGTGGGCAATAATAACCATCGTGCGGTCGCCCGCGATATTTTCGAGGTTTTTCATAACGATGCGCTCGCTTTCGTAATCAAGCGCGGACGTCGCTTCGTCAAATATGAGTATTCTCGGATTGGTAAGCAGGGCGCGAGCTATGGCTATTCTTTGCCGCTGACCGCCGGAAAGCCCCGCGCCCCGCTCGCCTACTTTTGTGTCGTAGCCTTCGTCAAGCTCCAATATAAATTCGTGCGCTCCCGCTATTTCCGCGGCGCGTATTACGTTTTCCATAGAAGTCGCGGGCGCGCCTGCCGCGATGTTGTCCCTTATGCTTCCGTCGAAGAGATAATTATCCTGCATAACGACGCCCATTTGCCGCCTAAGCCACGGATAATCCGCCTGTCTTAAATCTATTCCGTCGACTTTTATAACGCCGTCGTCTTGGAAGTAAATTTTTTGCAAAAGGCTTGCAAGTGTCGATTTGCCGGAGCCGGAGCGACCGACAATGCCGATTTTTTCGCCCGCTTTTACGGAAAAGCTGACGTTTTCAAGAGCAAAAGGCAAATCGGGGCGGTACCTAAAGGAAAGATTTTCAACTTCAATATCGCCTTTTATCGCCTTTAAACCGTGAGGTATCGGGTTTAACACGGGTTCTCTTTGCGAGTGAATAATATCTCCGAGCATCACAAGAGCCATACCCGATTGCTGAACTTCCGGCCACATGGTTAAAAGCCTTGTCAAAGGTCCGATAGCTTGCGCCGAAATCATCTGATACGCTATAAGCTGACCTAAAGTAAATTCGCCGTTCATAACCATATAGCCGCCAAACCACAGTATAACAAGATTTGAAATCGCTTGTATGGCTTGGTTGCCGCTTGTAACCACAAGATTAAAGCGGAGCAAATCAAAAGCGAGCGATATATGGCGCGCTACGAATTTTTCCCATTTTTTCCTAAACTGCGGCTCAACGGCGAGCGCCTTTACGGTCTGCATACCCGTCACCGCTTCGGTTAAAAAGGCGCGGCGCACCATATTGGCGTTCATTGAAATCATAAGTTTTTTCCAAAATATGGGAAACGCCCAAAACGCTTGCGCTATAAAGAGCGGCACTATCACAAGAGCGATAAGGGTTAAAGTCACGCTATAATAAAACATAACCGCGATAAAAACCACGGAAAAAAGCACATCGAGAATGGTGGTAAGCGTTTTGCCCGTCAAAAATTCGCGAATCCCCGAAAGCGCGTTTACCCTAAACATAGTTTCGCCGACTTTGCGGTTCTCGTAATAGTTGGCGGGCAGCGAAATGAGGTGGCGAAAAAGTCTTGTGCCTAAAATTGCGTCAAGCTTGTTCGTGGTAAAATTCATAACATAGGTCTTTACGCCCGTCAAAATACTTCCCACAGTTATCATCAAAAGCACGGCGCATCCTAAAACCGTAAGCGTGGAAAGCCCCGAATTTCCTATTACTTTATCTATGACAACCTGCGTGAAAAGAGGCATCAAAAGCCCCATAAGCTGGATAAAAAAAGTCGCGATAAGGACTTCCGCGAAATACTTCTTATAATGAAGGATTATTTCAAGGAACCATTCTAAATTGTAGCGTTTGGATAATTCCGCAATGGTAAGTTTCGGACGAATAACATAAACTTTGCCGCTCCAAACCTCTCTGAACTGCTCGCTTGAAATCGCCATAGGCACGCTTCTTATGGGGTCTACTATATAAACGGTTTCGTTATTGTTTACCCCAAGCATAGCGTATTTGCCGTTTTTAAATCCGACGACAGCGGGAAGAGGCGCGTTTTTAAGCTCTTCGAACGTATAATCGAGACTTTCCGATTTAAATTTGTATTCCTTTAAAATGTCCTCGATTTTTTCAAGAGAAAAATCCCTATCGGTAACGTCTTTATGCGCCGCGACTATGGAATTGGGCTCCACCTGCCGTCCGTGCTGCGATATAACCATAAGCGCGGCAAGAAGCGCGGTGTAGTTTTCATATTTACTGTGATGTTCTGGCATAAAATTCTCCCTATCTTTTCGGTATAGGCGTAATCGCTTTTAATCAAAAAGTCAAACATTAGATAGTATTCTCTCATAAATGTAGATATTTTGCAAGAAAAATTTTGAAAAAAAGATGATTGTATTTTCTGAAATATATGTTATGGAGCGATTTTTGAGGTTGTTGTTGATTGAAAGGTTTTGGCAAATGTTTCTACTTTTCGTTGTCTTCATTTTTCTTTTGCTCGTGCAAAAGAAAAACGAAGCAAAAAGAAAACACGCAGGGGCGACGCCGCCCCTTGACCCTGCACATATAGCAGTTTACATCTTTGCTCTTGAAGAAGTTCGAGTCCACGCAACTCTTCGTTGCTCGCTTTGCCCCGTCCTTGGGGCAAACGCTTCGCGGCGGCGCGTCCTGCGCCGCTCCCTATGCGCGATTGTATTTTTTTATGAAAGATATGAAAATGGGGATTTATTATTTAATTTTGTAACATCGCAGTAGAGAGCGTAAATCAAAACCTAAATGAACGCCGCAAAAGTAATCGGGGAAAGTTGGGCGAAGCCCATGTCCAAGCGCATAGGCAAACACACCCAAAACCTATATTATAAGCAAACGGTAAATTAAAAAGCAGGAACTAAAATTTTTGGGGTCAAGGGGCAAAGCCCTTGCGTGTTTCTTTTGGTTCGTTTTCTTTGCACGAGCAAAGAAAATGAACACCACGAAAGTAGAAACATTTGCAAAAACCCTTCAAATACCAACAAAATCACAAATTGCCCCAATATATATCCCCAACGCAAAAACCCCGACAAAGGTCGGGGGCTTTGCGTTGTAGACTTATTATTTTCGGCTGTTGTTAAATTCAATTCGGCAAAGGAATCCCGTTCAATCTGCCGATTTCGGCAATTCGTTCTATAGGATATTTCGATACTTGCGATATAAATGCTAAAGGTTGTTTTGCTTTGAGAAGTTCCAATATGATATTGCCTGTCGCTTCATTCCTTCCTTTTTCCATACCTTCTTCAATACCTTCTTCCCTCGCCTCTTCTTTCCAATAATACTTTGCCTCGTTAATATCCCAAGCGTCAATAGACATACGAAAAACCTCCTCCGCGTGTTCGTTTAGATAATCGCTCATAATCCCATGCTCTATGCAGTATTTGACGGCTTCCCTAATCGCTTGATTTGTAGAGAGTCCGTCCGCTTTGCCCTTTTTTACCCTATCTACCAAAAAACTGTAATCGTGTAGATATTTGCATTTGCCCACTATCGGCTGCGACAAGCCGAAATTTATATTGTACGCCGTTACAACAAGTTCCAAAGAACGAGTGTCCGCCAAAAAAGCGTCGGATAGGCGCATTTCTCTTTTTAACGGTTCGGTTTCGTCGCCGTTGTAGAATACTACAAATTCGGGAGCGGGGAATTTTATCATAGCGCGCTGATAAATCGCGCGTTTCTTTCCTATGTCTATAACTCTATTTTTCTAATTATAAGCCTAAACTGCGTAAAAATCAATACGGAAACAAAACGTTTCTGCGGATAGTTATCCACATTTTTCTGTGGATAACCTATGAATTTCTGTGGATAACTTTTAAAAAATGTTAAAAACACTACTGTGATTCTGTGGATAACTTTCTTGTGAAGAAATCTGAAAAATAACTATATATTGTGTTTGCTCTTGACAGCAATACATATATATAGTATAATCCTGATACAAAGTTATTTGAAAGGAATTGGTAGAGATGCGGGTAAAAGATGTTGATGTAAAAATCGTAGGCTTTGACGGAGTAACGGAAAAAGAAGCCGGACGATATATAGATTATATTGAAAACGAAGTTCACGAGCCGATTAAGAGCCTGTTTATAGAGCGCACGGAAAACGGCAAAGTCGCCTTAAACTACACGATAAAAAAGCGTAAATTCGAGCGTATTCGCCGCATCACGGGATATTTGGTGGGGACTATCGACCGCTGGAACAACGCCAAAAGAAAAGAAGAACACGAGCGCGTAAAGCACGGTGTCGGCAAATGAAGTTAAGGGTATCGGGAATTGTTGAGGAGTCTGTCGTAGACGGCGACGGACTCCGTTTTGCTTTATTCGTACAGGGTTGCAAACGCGCTTGCCCGGGCTGTCAAAATAAATCCACTTGGGATTTAAACGGCGGCGTCTTGATGGACACGGAAGAAATTCTGGAAAAAATCGACGACCCGCTACTCTCCGGCGTAACCTTTAGCGGCGGCGAGCCGTTTTTGCAAGCGAAAGCGTTAGCGGAGCTTGCAAAAAAAATTCGTCAAAAGGGGCTTAATATTTGGTGTTATACGGGGGGCACCTACGAAGAAATATTAAAGCGAAACGACGCGGATGAAACAGAGCTTTTAAATAGCGTAGACGTTTTGGTTGACGGCGATTTCAGGGAGGATTTAAGAGATTTAACCCTAAAATTTCGAGGCAGTAAAAACCAACGCATAATAGATATGAAAGCAACGCGAAAACTTAATAAAGTTGTATTAAAATACGAATAAAAAATACAGGACATCGCTAAAAAAATGGGGTAAAAAAACTTCTTTCTCTTTCTTTTCTCTTTTCTTGAAAGAAAAAGAGAAAAGAAAGAGAAAGAAGCAAAGAGAAAGAAAAGAGAAAAAGAACTTTAATATGTGTTCGTAAAAATAAAGTTTTAAGCTAAATAATAAAACGCCGGCAAAATCTCGCCGGCGTTTTATCTTGTTCTGTAACTTTTTAGTTTTTTCACAGCCCAATTTTTTTATTTAAATACGAAATTTCCTTCAACCGCGTCAATACTTACCGTATCGCCTTCTTTAACCGCGCCTTTTATAATCTCCTTTGAAAGTTCCGTTTCAACGGTGTGGGTAAGAAGTCGCCGCAAAGGTCTCGCTCCGAAGTTTTCGTCGAAACCTTCGGCAACGAGTTTGTCTAAAGCCGCGTCCGTAAAGGTCAGCGATATTTTACGCTGATTTTCTAATCGTTTGCTTAAATTTTTGAGGAGCAGAGCCGCGATTTCTTTGATTTCCGCCTGTTTTAATCCGTGGAATACGATTGTGTCGTCCACGCGGTTTAAAAATTCGGGACGGAAATATTCTTTTAAAATGGCGGATACCGCCTCTTTCGCCTCGTCGTAATTCTTGTTTAAAATCTCGTGAGAGCCTAAATTGCTGGTCATTATGATAACCGTGTTCTTAAAACTTACAACGCGCCCTTTGCCGTCCGTAAGTCTACCGTCGTCTAAAATCTGCAACAGCACGTTGAATACGTCGCGGTGCGCTTTTTCGATTTCGTCCAAAAGTATTACGCTGTACGGGCGACGGCGTACTGCTTCGGTGAGTTGCCCGCCTTCTTCGTAGCCGACGTATCCGGGAGGCGCGCCGATAAGCCGCGCGACCGAGTGTTTTTCCATATATTCGCTCATATCTATACGAATAATGTTTTTCTCATCGTCAAACAGAGCCTCCGCGAGGGTCTTTGCAAGCTCCGTTTTGCCTACGCCGGTCGGGCCTAAAAATATAAACGAGCCTATGGGACGATTTGGGTCTTTTATTCCCGCGCGGGCGCGAAGTATCGCTTCGCTTACCGCAGATACGGCTTCGTCTTGCCCGATAACGCGCTTATGAAGAACGTCTTCGAGATTTAAAAGTTTTTCCCTTTCGCCCTGCATCATCTTGGCTACGGGGATTCCCGTCCAGCGGCTGACCACTTTTGCGATATCCTCTTCGCCCACTTCTTCTTTTAAAAGGGTTTCGTCGCGATTTGCGATTTTTACTTCCGCGTCTTTCAGTTCTTTTTCAAGATTGGGGAGTTTGCCGTATTTAAGCTCCGAAAGTCTGCTTAAATCGTAGGCGCGTTCGGCTTTTTCCATCTCGTTTTTAACTTCGTCCATCTCTTTTTTGATGGCGCGAACGCGTACTATAACGGATTTTTCGTCCTCCCATTTCTCCTTTAAATTCGCGGATTCTTTCTTTAATTTATCCTTTTCCTCCGTGATTTTCACGAGTTTTTCCTTCGACGCGTCGTCCGTTTCCTTCTTTAAGGCTTCTTCTTCGATTTCAAGCTGAAGGATTTTGCGGCGAATTTCATCGAGCGGCGCGGGCATTGATTCGATTTCCGTGCGAAGTTTTGCCGCCGCTTCGTCGACAAGGTCTATGGCTTTATCGGGCAAAAATCTGTCCGCTATGTACCTATCCGAAAGCACAGCCGCGGAAACTAAAGCCGCGTCTCTGATGCGTACGCCGTGATGAACTTCGTAGCGTTCTTTTAAGCCGCGCAAAATGGATATTGTATCTTCAACCGTCGGCTCTCCCACAAGCACGGGCTGAAAACGGCGCTCAAGAGCGGTGTCCTTTTCGATATATTTTCTGTATTCGGCGAGAGTCGTCGCGCCTATGCAGCGAAGTTCGCCGCGCGCCAACATCGGTTTTAAGATATTGCCCGCGTCCATCGCGCCATCGGCTGCGCCCGCGCCGACTACGGTATGAACTTCGTCGATAAAGAGCAGGATTTCGCCGTCGGATTTTGCGATTTCGGAGAGCACGGCTTTAAGACGTTCTTCAAATTCGCCTCTGAACTTTGCGCCCGCGACAAGCGCGCCCATATCGAGAGAATATAATTTTTTGTTTTTGAGGGATTCCGGCACATCGCCCGCCACTATTCTTCGCGCAAGCCCTTCAACAATAGCGGTCTTGCCGACGCCAGGCTCGCCGATTAAAACGGGGTTGTTCTTCGTGCGACGGGAAAGTATTTCAATTGTGCGGCGGATTTCTTCATCGCGACCTATAACGGGGTCAAGTTTGCCTTTGCGCGCCGCCGCCGTTAAATCGCGTCCGAATTTTTCAAGAGATTTGTAGCTTTCTTCGGGGTTGTCGCTTCGTACGTTGTCCTTACGAAGTTTTTGAATTGCCGCGCGTACGGAATTTTTCGTAAGTTTTTCAGAATTTGCGGCGGCTTTCGTCTCCTCGTTGCCGTCGGTGACAAGAGCCATAAGGAGATGCTCCGTGCTTACGAAGTCGTCGCCGAAGGCTTTTTGATATTCTTCGGCTTTGGCGAGAACGCGCACCATATCCATTCCCATAGCAAGACGGTCTTGCCCTTTGACGCTTGGGATTTTTGCCAAAATCTCGTCAAGTTTCCTTTGCAAACGGTTTAAATCCGCGCCGCATTCGTTAAATATGTCCAAAATAAGCCCTTCCGCGTCTTTAACAAGCGCAAGAAGAGTATGGGCAGAAGTTATCTCTTGATGATATTTCAAAGCGGCGGTTTGTTGCGCCGCCTGCAAAGCGGCAAGCGTTTTAGCCGTGTATTTGTCCTCTCTCATATCGGTTCCCTCCAATGTTGATTTATGTTCTTTACTTTCTTCTTTTCTCTCTTTCTTTTGTAAAAGAAAGAGAGAAAAGAAGAAAGTAACAAAGAAGAAAAGAGAGAAAGAAAACTTTAATATAAAAACATTGAATATATTGGTTTTCGCTTACTGAAATTATAATACAATGAATTAGTCAAAAAGTCAAATATTATTTTTGATTTTTTGACTTTTTTATTTATAGCGCAAAAAAGCCTGCGATTTTCCGTATCGCAGGCTTTTTTAGCAATTTTCAAAATTACCGTTACAACAAACGAAAAAAATGTGGTAATGCGGCGCAGGACGCGCCGCCGTCTGCGCCTGTGCCCCGAAGGGGTATTTGCCCCAAGGATGGGGCAAAGCAGACACCGAACATTTGCAGGGACTTTAACTTCTTCAATAGTCACGATGTAAACTTTTTTACTTGCAGGGTCGAGGGGCGGTGTCGCCCTCGCGCCTTTTTCTTTTTGCTTCGTTTTTCTTTTGGGCAAGCAAAAGAAAAATGAAGGCAACAAAAAGTGAAACTATTTGCTAAAATTCTTCAAATGACACTAAAATTGCAAGTTGCTCTAATATTTGTTCCGTTCTTTCATAGCTCTTTCCATATCCCGTTTATCGGCTTTTTTCTTTAAATCCTCCCGCTTATCGTAATTATGTTTGCCGCTTGCAAGCGCAAGTTCAAGTTTTGCCTTACCGTTTTTAAAATAGATTTTTAACGGCACTAAAGTAAAACCCTTTTCCCTGGTTTTTGAAAAAAGTTTCGTTATTTCCGCCTTATGCATCAAAAGTTTTTTAGCCCTCAAAGGCTCGTGATTAAATCTGTTTCCTTCCTCATAAGGACTGATATGAAAATGCTCTATAAAAAGTTCGCCGTTCTTAAAACTTCCGTAACTGTCTTTTAAATTCGCGCGTCCTGCCCGAAGCGACTTTACCTCCGTACCGATTAAAACGAGTCCCGCTTCAAACGTTTCGTGTATAAAATAATCATGTCTGGCTTTTCGGTTCTCGCAGACTGTCTTTATTCCCGCATTCTTCTTTCCCATTGTTTCACCTTCTCTCGTGATTACTTACTTTCTTTTTCTTTCTCTTTGGTACTTTCTCTTTTTTTCTTATAAGAAAAAGAAAGAGAAAGTACGGTTTTTTCACCTTTTATTTCTCCGCATGTTTTTATTTGCTTTTTTATAAAATTTGCGCTTTTCTTTTGTAAATTTTTTCTCGTTTTTCTTGTTGAAAGTCACTGCTTTTTTAACTTTGGCTTTTGCTTTTTTCTTTGGTTTAGTTTTTGTTTTTTCCTTTAAAATATAAGCGTCGTCCGCCAAAATAAAATCTATTGTTTTTTCTTTTATATCCGTCTTTAATACTACTATATTTATTTTCTCGCCCAGCTTAAATTCTTCGCCGCTCTTTTCGCCTTTTAGCGAAAAACTTCTCGCATCGTAAACATAACGGTCGCGCATCATATTTGAAACATGAACGAGTCCTTCTATGCCGTTATCAAGTTCTGCGAACATTCCGAAATTTGTGACGCTTGTAATAATTCCTTCAAATTCTTCGCCGATAAAATTTGACAAAAACTCTGCGGCTTTTAAATCCGTCGCTTCTCTTTCCGCTTCTATGGCGTTTCTTTCTTTTGCGGAGGTTTGTATCGCTATTTCTTTTAATTTTTGCGCTCTTTTTTCAGAATTTTTCTGCGTGTTTTTCGTTAAAATTTCCTTTAAAATCCGATGTACGATTAAATCGGGATAACGCCGAATAGGAGAGGTGAAATGCGTGTAAAATTCCTTTGCAAGCCCGAAATGACCGATGTTTTTTTCGCTGTAATACGCCTTTTCCATCGCTCTTAACGTGGTGAAATTTATAATGCTTTCTTCGTCCGTACCCTTCGACTTTTCCACTATCGCCTGCACGTCTTTTGAATTTACTTTTCCGCCCGCTCTCTTTCGTAAAAAATATCCCAAAACGGAAATTTTTTCGTTTAAATTATCTATCGCGTCCTCTTTGGGCGAAGGGTGAACGCGGTAAATACCCTGCGTTTTCTTTTTTACAAAGAGTTTTGCCGCTTCTTCGTTTGCGACCAGCATACATTCTTCGATTAAAGATTCGGAGAAACTACCCTCTCTTTTTGTCACGGATACGGGTTTTCCCTGCTCGTCCAATTTAAATTTTATCTCGGTTGTTTGAAACTCTATCGCGCCTAAATTTTCGCGTCGTTTAAACAAAATATTTCTCAACTTTTTTAATGTTTTTAACGACTCTATAATATCCGAATTATCTTTAATAAATATCGGATTTTTATCGACTAAAATCTTATTTGCAACATTATAAGTAAGCCTTCGTTTTACTCTTATAACGGCTTCGTAAAATTCGGATTTTATCACTTCGCCGTTATCGTCTATAAGAAAATCTCCCGCCATAGCGAGTCTATCCGTATTTTCGTTTAACGAACAAATTCCGTTTGAAAGTTTTTTGGGGAGCATCGGCACGACTCTATCGGTTAAATAGACGCTAGTCCCGCGTTTATACGCCTCTGCGTCAAGCGCGGTATTTTCCGTTACGTAATGGCTGACGTCTGCGATAGCTACTATAAGTCTTATGTTGTTTTGAGTTTCTTCGGCGTACACTCCGTCGTCCAAATCTTTCGCGTCTTCGCCGTCTATTGTTACTATGGGAATATCTCTTAAATCTCTGCGATTTTTTATTTCTTCTTCCGCTACAAAATCATTTATTTCTTCGAGATTTTTTTCGACTTTTTCGGGAAAATTTTCATAGAGATTATGAGAGCGCATTATTGATAAAATATCAACGCCGGGCGCATCGAATCTGCCCAAGACTTCAACGACTTTTCCCTTAAAAAAATCGTCTTTTTGTTCGGGATATTTTGTAATTTCCGCTACGACTTTATCGCCTGTTTTTGCGCCGGAAACGTTTCTTGACGGAACGTAAATTTCGTTAGTAATCCTCGAGTCGTCGGGAGTAATTATCGAAAAACTTCTTCCGTTTTCTATGACGCCGATAACTCGTTTCGTGTTGTGTTCAAGTATCTCTAAAACTTCGCCTTCCGCCGCGTGATTTTCCCTCTCCGCTCTTATGATTTTTACGGCAGCTTTATCTCCGTTTAAAGCGTTTTTCGCGTATTTATATTTTATGTGAATATCTTTTGAGCCGTCTTCGGGCGTTAAAAATATAAATCCCTTCGCGCTTACCGAAACAGTTCCTACTATCTTCACCATGCGGCTTCTTCCTTTTTGATGAAATCCGCTATCTCTTTAAATATCGCCTCTTTACCCTCTTCAAGAGGAATTAAATGTCCAAAATTGTTCAAAAATTTCAAACGCTTTTTCGGACTTTTGATATTGTCTAAAATATAACCCGCGCTTTCGGGATCTGCTGTGTGGTCTTGTCTGCTGTGAATGATAAAAGCCGGCGCGGTGACTTTTTTCATCAGCTTCTTCGCCGTTTCTATAACGTCAAGCATCTCATGTACGGACAAAAGCGGCATCTCCTGCTTGCGATTGACAACTTCGGGCGCGCCTACAAAGTTTCTCTGCTTTTTGGGTATAAACATTCCCTTTGCGATTTCTCTCGGCGGCAAAAGCGATATTCCTCGCTCTTTGGCTACAGTAATAGGCGCGCCAAGAGTAACTACTCCCGAAACCTCCGCTTCCGCCGCGAGAATAAGCGCAAGTATTCCGCCCATAGAGTGACCGACCACATAAATTCTATTCGTTACGCATTTAAGCATGGCGTAGCCGTCGCGAACAGCATCCATCCACGCTTCCGACGTCGTCGCTTCAAGCATCTTGGCGTTTCCGCCATGCCCGGTAAGACGCGGCGCAAGCACGGTAAACCCCGCGTCCTGCAAACTTTTCCCAAGCAAATACAGTTCCGCAGGCACGCCGGTAAAACCGTGAATGAGGAGTACGCCGACGTCTCCGCCCAATAGCAAAAAAGGTTCTGCGCCTTTTGTTATCAATAATATCACCTCTTACGAAAAGTATTTGAATAGACTGAGTAAAATTCCCGTGCCAACAAGGGTTTTCCAAAGATTTTCGTTTAATCCTTCCTTCAGTTTCGCTTCTAACTTTGCTCTCATTTCCACCATATCGACTCTTATTTCCATAATTGCAGTCGATTGTTTTTCCATTTCTTTGGAAATTTTTTCAACGTCTTTTTGTAGTTGTCTTATTGCAAAATCCTGTTCATATTCCTTTTTCGGCAAAGCCGAAGTTTGAGCTAATGCGCCTGCCATCTTTATCAACTCCTTACGAAGTCATCTTCGCGATTACAAGAGTAATAACCCCAAACATCACGGAAAGCACAATGGTAACGCGGGCAAGAAGCGCGTCCATACCGCGCGCCTTTCCGCTAAAGACAGTATCGGTGCCGCCGTCCATACCGCCCATACCGGCAGATTTCGGCTCTTGACCCAAAATAGCGAGTATAAGCGAAATTGCGATTATCGCGTCTAATATCATAAGTAACGTAAGCATTTTTATCCTCCAACAATTCATATTATTTCATTAAATAATATAACATAGCCTTTTTTTTCTTGCAAGTTTTTTGCTTTTTTAATAAAATATATGAAATTAAATGTACGGATTTTTAAGGCGGCGATTTTTTTGAATATATCAAGACGCGATTTTTTGCTTTCTGCGGCGGCTATGATGCTCTTTCCTACGGACGCTTTTGCAAGTACCATAGTTCGCACGGAGCGCACCTTCGGCGTAAAACAGCCGAAGATTGTGACGGAAAACATTATCGAAAACGAAACTTGGGAAGTTCCCGTTCCGCATATAAGAGAAACGGATTTTATCATTATGCTTGACGATACGTCTAATCGTGACGTTACGAAAAAAATAATAGTGCATCACACGGGAAACAAGACCGATGTTGATATGACCGCAAAGGACATACATCTTCTCCACAAATACGATTTTGAATGGGCGGGCATAGGTTATCATTATGTGATAAGAAAAGACGGTCTAATAGAAAGGGGCAGACCCGAAACCATGAAAGGCGCGCATAGCTACGGACACAACGGAGATTCTATCGGTATCGCGCTGTCGGGGAATTTTGATTTAGCAGACCCAACGGAATATCAAATGCGCTCTTTAATGATGCTTTCAGCGTATTTAGCGGATAAATACGATTTAGAATTAGACGATAAAGGAACGCTTTTCGGGCATCGCGATATGAACGACACTCGCTGTCCCGGCGACAATCTCTATAATAGGCTGGATTTCGTGAGAAATTACGCGTAGGAGGAGTTTTTATGACGGCAAACATAACAATAGATAACGCTCTCTTAAATCAAGCCGTGCAAGTCGGAGGATTAAAAAGTCAAAACGATACAGTAACTTTGGCATTGAAAGAGTTTATTGAGCGTCGCGAAGTAAAAAATTTGATTGCTGCCTTTGGCACCGTCGATTTTGATGAAAATTACGATTATAAGGCGGAAAGGAAAAAAGATGCTCTCGATGAAATTTTACGAATAGCGAAACATATACCTAATTTTGATGAAAAAAAAGAATTAGCATAGTATCGTGAGGAGCGATTTCTAACCAAATGAACATAGTTATAGTAGGCGCGGGCAAGCTCGGCTACAGTATCGCGGAGCTTTTGGCGCAAGAAGATCACGAAGTCACAGTCGTCGATAACGACAAAAATCAGCTCGTCGCCGTGGACAATACTTTAGACGTGCTTACGATATATCACGGCGGCGGCATTGTATCTCTTTTTAACGACCCTAATCTTAAAAATGCGGATATGCTTATAGCCGCCACCGGCTGGGACGATACAAACGTCGCGCTTTGCGCCCTTGCAAAAGCCCACGGCGCGCAAAGCGCAGTCGCCCGCGTAAGGGAAGATATGACAAGGGACGCCAAAGAGAGGTTGATGGAAACCTTTAAAATCGACCTCATCTTAAACCCCGAACTACTCGCCGCGACGGAAATTCATCGAGTGCTTATGACCCCAGACGCTTTAAATATCGCCGAATTTGCGCACGGAAAAATCCGCTTGTTTGAAATAAAAATCCCCAAACGCTCGAAGATTTTAGGCAAATCCTTAAAAGACGTGCGCTTGCCGCCCGGCGTTTTGGTGGGTATGATTTTTCGCGGTCAGCGTATGATTATCCCGCACGGCGACTATACTTTCCAGCTTCACGACAACGCCTATTTTATCGGCGTACCCGAAGAAATCGAAAAGTTCAGCCAAAACTTCACCGAACAGAAAGCGAAACATATCGAACGCGCTATGATAATTGGCGCGGGACGCGCGGGCAGATTTTTGACTAAAATGCTCGACAACTCCGGCGTAAGGGTAAAACTTATAGATATTGACGAAGAACGCCTCAGAATGGTCGCGGCGGATTTGAAAAATTCTCTCGCGATTTTGGGCGATGGCACGGATATAGACCTGCTTATCGAAGAAGAAGCCGCATCCGCCGACACTTTCATCTGCCTTACCGACGACGACAAATTAAACCTTATGCTCGCGCTACTTGCCAAGCATCTAAACGTACCTCATACCGTCGTTAGAGTGTACCGCGAAGAATACGAGGCGCTTATGGAAAAAGTGGGCGTAAATTACGCCGTATCTGCGCGGCATCTTGCCGCAAGCGAAGTTATGGCATTCGCGCGGCAAGGCAGCGTTAAAAAAGTGTCATACCTTGAAGGCGCAAAAGCCGAAGCAGTTGAGGTAATCGTGCAAGAAGGCGCGAAAATCGCAGGCGTCCCCCTTATGAACGCAAAACTTCCCCGCGAATGCCTGGTTTCCGCTTTCGTCCGCGACGGCGAAGCCCTTATCCCTAGAGGCAACACCATACTCCAAGCAGGCGACAGAGTCATCGTCTTTTTGGAATCCGGCGCGTCCAATAAGGTTATGGAATATTTTAAATAATTAAAAACCGTACTTTTCTTTCTTTCTTTTTCTTGAAAGAAAAAGAAAGTAAGAAAAGTACCAAAAGAAAGAAAGAAAAAGAACTTTAATATAAAAATAAAGAAAAGACTAATCAATAGAGTTTGATAAAGTTTTTTCTTTCTCTTTTTTCTTTGTTACTTTCTTTTTTCTCTTTCTTTTTTTCAAAAAAGAAAGAGAAAAAAGAAAGTAAATAAATAGTAATAAAGGTGCAATAATATGAAAACGAATCTTGATATCGCTCTTATGTGGTTTACTGCGGCGACGATATTTTCGTTGCCGTTTTTTTTTGTCGGAACAGATTTTCCCACGGCTTTTTTGGAGGCTGCAGCGGCTCTTACTTCCGTTGGGATTACAAATATTTCAAACGAAAACCCGATGTATTTTTACAGAGCATTTTTATCGTTTTTTGGCGGAATTTTATTTTTGATTACTCTTCCGAAACTGATAAATACGAGCGACAGTTTTAAGTTTGCCATACACGAAAACATATCCGTAAAAAAACTTATTCGGACATATATTTTGCTCTTTGTTTTTGGCGTAATTTTATATTTTATCTGCGGCGAAAATTTATATAACGCCGGCGTATTTTCCGCGCTTACCGTTTCTACTACGGGGAGCGTTGTTTTGCCCGCAAATCTCATTCAGCCCGCAAATATTTTAATGTTTTTTTCGATTATTTTTCCGCTTTTATATATAATTATAAATTTCAAAGTATCGATAATTTCGGTTTTTAAAAGGGAACAGTTTAAATTTTTTATGCTGATGTTTTTACTCGCGCTGGCGTATTTATTGATAAATAAAATTCCGATAACTACGGCGATTTTTTATGCGCTTTCATTTATATCCACAACGGGTTTTTATACGGAAAATTTTTACGATTTAAATAATCATCCGACTTTTATCTTATACGGTTTGGCGTTTGTCGGCGGACTTATAGGAAGCGTCGGAGGCGGGATAAAAATATTTCGTCTTTTAATGCTTTTCAGAATTTTTTTGACAGAATTAAAACACACTTTATATCCAAGAATGGTGACGGTGATAAAATTAAACGGGACCTTTGCGCCGCATAAAATTATCGGCAAAGTTTTAATATTTTTCTTTTTGTATTGTTCGGGAATTTTCGCTTTCAGTTTAATTTTATCCGCCTGCGGAATAAGTTACGAAAACTCCGCCGCCATAGCTTTTGCTTTTTTTACTACTGTAGGAATTATCGACGCAAATTTAAAGGAAACGATTTTTTCTTCGGGAATTTTTTTGAAAATTGTTGTGGCTTTTATATTTATAATTTTACGGTTAAAAATTTTTATTTTCTTCATTGTTTTGCAATCGTTTTATGAAAAAATAATTACATCGGGGGCTCATTCTTGGAAAAGACAATAGTTGCAAAAATTTTAAGCGTAATGACCGTTTTTTTTATCGGCGCGCTGCTTTTGCCTATGACTTTATCTCTTATAATGGAAGATATCGTAGGCGGCGCGGTGTTTTTTCTCGTATTTTTAATCGCGCTTATTATCGCTTTTGAACTTCGGAATTATTCAAAAAAAGTGGTTGAGGATGTTAATATAAACATAAAAGACAGCATCGCCGTCACTGTTGTGGGCTGGTTTTTGCTGTCTGTTCTCGGGATGCTGCCGTATTATCTTTCGGGCGCGTTAAGCCTAATAGATTCGTTCGTGGAATCGGTATCGGGTTTTGCAAGCGTCGGAGGCTCTGCCGCAGTCAGCGTAGACGCGTTTACGCCGTCTATGCTTCTTTGGCGTTCGCTGACGAATTGGATGGGCGGGCTTGGAATTGTTTTGCTCTTTATGGCGCTTATTCCCCAAAAGGGCGCGCGGTTTATGATAAAGGCGGAAAACGCGGTAAACAGCGAAAGACAGCTTCCAAGAATGAGGGACAACGCGAAGGCGCTCCTTACTATTTATTTTATTTTAACGGCTGTCTGCGCTTGGGTTTTTATTGTTTTGGGCGCGGATATATTCAGCGGAATAAACCACGCGATGACAACTATCGCAACGGGAGGTTTTTCCGTTTTTGACGACGGACTGGCCCATTACAAAAATCCCGCCATTGAATTTGCGGCGGCGATTTTTATGATAATCGCTTCCGTGAGTTTTTCCGTATATCTTTCCGCCGCAAAAGGGAATTTTTCTGCACTTTTTAAAAGCACGGAAATAAGAGTTTTTTTCTCTTTAATTTTTATCGCGACAATGTTAATTACGCTCGATTTATTTTTTAACGGCGATGTTAATTTTTTACGTTCTTTGCATCTCGCATTCTTTCACGTTAGCTCGATGATTTCCACCACCGCTTTTGCTGTTTCGGATTTTGACACTTGGCCGCCTCTTTCTAAAGGCGCGCTTTTATTTCTTATGTTCATAGGCGGCTCTGCCGGCTCTACCGCAGGCGGGCTTAAAATTTTCCGTCTTGTGCTTCTCTGCAAAATGGCGGGGGTAATTTTACGGCAAAGACTTCACCCTTATCAAATAATCGACGCGAAAGTAAACGGAAAAGTAGTTGAAGACGAGATTTTTTTCGCGGCGGGAAGATTTTTTTTCGCGACGATTTTAATAGACGCGACTTTCGCGGGATTTATGATTTTAAACGGGCTTGATATGGACAGCGCGATTTTAGTTTCCATATCCACTATGTCTTCCGTCGGTCCGGGTTTTGGAATAGAGGGCGCGATGAGCAATTATTCTCTTTTGCCGGATTTCAGCAAAATTTTAGCCGCCCTCGTTATGATTTTGGGGCGGCTTGAAATATTTACCGTTTTGGTGTTTTTTACGAGAGATTTTTGGAAAGAAAAATGGTGAAAATTACACGGCAACCGTTTCCTTATCGGATACTCTTTTAGAGATTACCTTAAAAGCATTATTTTATCCATCGGTAAATTTGTAACGCGAGCGATGATTTCTATCGGTATGTTTTCTTTTAGCATATTGGCAGCAGTGGAAGCAATGCCTTTTTCCATGCCTTCTTCCATATAATATTCTTTCCAAGCCTCGCGAGCCTCGTTTTCATCGTATTCTAACATTGCCATAGTAAAAACCTCCTTAGCGTTTTCCTTTAAATATTCTTTCATAACGTTGTTTTCTATGCAATATTTGACGGCGTTCTTTATAGCGTCGTCAAGCGAGAGACCGCCTCTCGCTCCATATTTTACCTTATCCACAAAAACGCTGTAATTCTTCAAATATCCGCATTTTGTGAGCAAATCCTGCCCAACGCCGTAATTTATATTGTATGCCGTGAGTTTTAACTCCAGCGAATGAGCGTCTCCGTCAAAAGCGTCCGAGAGTTTCATTTCCTTTTTTAACGGCGCATATTCGTCGCCGTTGTACAATACGATAAATTCAGGCGTTGGAAATTTTATAAGTTTCGGCTGATAGAGTTTACGCTTGTTTTCAACCAAATTATTCAGAAGCTCCGTAACGTACGACAAGCACCTAAAAGGCAGATTTTCGCTTAATATAGTTTGATGCTCCACCAATACCAAAGATTTTCCGCCTATTGTGCAACTTATATCGTTCTTTTGCTTTTTGAAAAATGTGCCGGGCAAAGTGGTAATGGTAAGTTCGTTCGTATCGGTATAGTTCGTGTTTAATATGGCGTTGCATAATGAGAGTAGCCTTTTCTTATCCTTAAAATAGTGGCAAAACACCGAATCTCGATATTGTTTGCTGCCCGTTTCTCCCGTCATCGCTTCACCTTCTTTTTGGGGTATTATATCATATTTATAGGGAAAACAACAGTTGAAATTCAAATAAATCTGTTTGGTTTTGATTAAGAAATATCGCCGCCTATACAGTTAGCATATCATTTTCGTTTATAAATTATTTCTTCTCCCCGCCATTAGCCCAAAACAAGCAAAAATTAAACTTTATATGAAATTTTTAAGCAGGAAGAAAGAGAATATTTGTAGAAGTTATACGGATATATTTATAAATTGTTTGGAGAGATGAATTTTGATACTTTATATAGCCGAAAAGCCCAGTATGGCAAGGGAACTTGCCGCCGTTTTGGGCGTATCCGCCAAAGGGAACGGATATATTGAAACAAAAGGCGGCGTCGTCACTTGGCTTTTCGGTCATATCCTCAGGCAAGCGGAGCCGAACGAATACGACGAAAAATATAAGCGTTGGAACGTCGATGATTTGCCCATAATCCCCGAAAAATGGAAGATGCTGGTCTCTGAAACCGCCGTAAATCAGTTTAATATTGTAAAAAATCTAATCGAAAAAGCAGACGTTATCGTACACGCCGGCGACCCGGACAGAGAAGGGCAACTTCTTGTGGACGAGGTTTTGGACTACTTAAATTGCAAAAAGCCCGTAAAACGCATTTTGCTGAACGCTTTAGACGAAGAAAGCATAAGAGAAGCAAACGACAGCTTAAAAGACAACAATGATTTTTTGCCGCTTAAAAATTCTGCTCTCGCAAGGTCAAGAGCGGACTGGATTGTAGGTATGAATCTTTCGAGAGCATATACTTTGGCGGCAAGAAAAGCCGGTTACGAGGATTTAATCCTCCCCATAGGCAGGGTGAAAACGCCGACTCTTGCGCTTGTGGTGCGAAGGGAACGAGAAATCGCAAATTTTACGCCTGCAAAATATTATGTGATAAAGGCGAAATTTACAAAAAAAGACGCGGGATTTTTCGCAAAATGGCAGCCAAACGACGAATTAAAAGGACTTGACAGCGAAGGGCGACTTATTGACCCACAAATCGCCAAAGCTATGGCGGAAAATTTTGCAAAAGAGCCGACGGAAGGCAAAGTCGCTTCTTACGAAAAGAAGAAGAAAAAAGAAAATCCGCCGCTTCCATTTTCCCTTTCCTCACTTCAAGTAATGGCGGGCAAGCGTTTCGGTTACGAGCCGCAACTTGTCTTAGACACGGCGCAAAAACTCTACGAAAAAAAGCTCACAACCTATCCGCGCTCGGATTCTGAGTATTTGCCGGAAAATCAATTCAAAGACGCGCCGCGAATTTTAAATAATCTTTCGGCATTAAACGAAGAATTTAACGCTTGGACAAAAAACGCAGACGCGAAACTAAAGAGCCGCGCTTGGAACGACAAGAAAATCTCCGCCCACCACGCCGTTATTCCCACAAAAGTAGCGGCAAACCCCGCCTCTATGACGGAAACCGAGCGAAATATCTATTCTCTCATCGCGCGGCAATACATAGCGCAGTTCTACAGCGAACACACCTTCTACGCCACAAAACTTACGATAACCTATCACGGCGAAATCTTCACCGCAACTGGCAACACGGAAATAGACGCGGGCTGGAAAGCACTTTATAAAGCCGTAAAAAAAGAAGGGGACGACGAAAACGCCGTCTTGCCGCCGATGAAAACGGGCGACAAGGTTACTTTCACGGACAGCGTAACCGAAGAAAAGATTACAAAGCCGCCCGCAAGGTTTAAAGCGTCAACCCTTCTTGCGGCGATGAAGGGAATTCACGCTTACGTTAAAGACGAAAGCCTTAAAAAACAGCTGAAATCCGTCTACGGCATAGGCACGGAAGCGACGCGCGCGGGAATTATAGACGAGCTTATAAAGCGAAGATTTTTGGTTGAAAAAGGGAAAGCCAAGGAACTTATCCCAAGCGACGAAGCTAATTTAATGATAGATTTAATGCCGGACGATATGACTTACCCCGATAAAACCGCCGTTTGGGAAGAATATTTGGGACAGATGGCAAATAACAAAGGCACTTTAAAAAGCTTTCTAAACGAACAAATAAACTTTATAAAGGAACTCATAGAAAAGTCTAAAAAGGTAGAAATAAAGCCTGTGGGAAAATTCCCCTGCGCTTGCGGCAAAGGGTCGCTGGTAAGGCGAAGGGGAAAGAACGGTTATTTTTGGGGTTGCAGCGCGTATCCCGCTTGCCGCATAACCACTGAAGACAAAAACGGCGCGCCCGATATGGAAAAGTTAAGGGGCAGGCGAACCGCTTCCAAAAGTTTCGGCGTTAATAATACGGTGCCTGATGATGTAATGGCGCTTTTGAATGAAATTTAACATCTCTAAAACTCCTCCCACCGCTTCGCGGTCTCCCTCCTCAAAGAGGAGGGCAAGTCTTGCCTCCCTCAAAGAGGGAGGTGTCACGAAGTGACGGAGGGAGTTATCAAAAAAATAAGCCTTAAATTCGTAATTGTTAATGGTTTTACGAAAGGAACAATATGGATTTTCTATCCGTTTTAATGCAACTGTCTATAGTTTTTTTCCTCATATTTATGAACGGTTTTTTCGTAGCGGCCGAATTCGCCTGCGTCAAAGTGCGCCCATCGCGCGTT
This sequence comes from Selenomonadaceae bacterium, assembly GCA_017635875.1. Lineage (GTDB taxonomy): Bacteria > Bacillota > Negativicutes > Selenomonadales > Selenomonadaceae > RGIG9201. The sequence goes on from JAGBKP010000153.1 coordinate 23,907, forward strand.
GAAACGCTAATCACAGAGGGCAACAGCCGCGCAAAATACGTTAAAGAACTTATCGACCACTTAGACGCGTCGCTATCCGTCACGCAGCTTGGCATAACGCTTGCGTCCCTCGCTCTTGGCTGGGTGGGCGAACCTTTTGTGGCGACGCTTATACTTCCCGTTACGCGGCTTTTGGGGTTCGACGATGTTTTCGGGCACACCGTTTCGGTTATAGTCGGTTTTTCCATTATCACGGCTATGCACATCATTTTAGGCGAGCTTACGCCAAAATCTATGGCTATAGCTGACGTTGAAAGAATCGCCCTCTTTGTCGCCCTTCCTCTCTTGCTCTTTGAAAAAGTGATGCGTCCATTCGTGTGGCTTCTTAATACTCTCGCAAACGGCGTTATAAAAGCTATGGGTTTTGAAGGCGCGAATGAAAACGAGTCGGCGCATACGGAAGACGAAATTCGCCTGCTTGTGGAAGAGAGTCACCGTCAAGGGCTTATAAACGATACCGAAATTGATTTGGTGGATAACGTCTTTGATTTCACCGAACTTACGGTGCGAGAAATTATGGTGCCGCGTACGGATATGATTTGCCTGTATTTGGAAGACCCGTTTGAAAAAAATCTCGCCGTTTTAACCGACGAACAACTCACGCGCTACCCGATATGCCGCGAGGACAAAGACCACATCATAGGCTTTTTGCACGTTAAAGACCTTATTCCGTACCTATCGTCCGGCAAACGCCCGCGTCTTCGTAAACTTCGCCGAAAAGCTCTTGTTGTCCCCGAAAGTATGGAAGTAAGCGTCCTCTTAAAAACTATGCAGGAGGAAAAATCGCAGCTTGCGGTCGTTGTGGACGAATACGGCGGCACGGCGGGAATGGTGACAATAGAAGACATCGTTGAAGAAATAGTGGGCGATATTCAGGACGAATTCGACGAAGAGCGTCCTATGGCGGAAACCAGAGGAAACGGCGTATATTCCGTAGACGCAAAGATGCTTCTTGAAGAACTTGACGATATGCTTGGAATAACGATAGAAGAAGAAGACGTGGATTCTGTCGGCGGCTGGCTGAACGACAAGATAGGCGGCGACGGAAAAATAGGTCAAATGACCGCGTTTAACGGCAACCGTTTCTTCGTTGAGGAAATGGACGGCGCGCGCATTACCCGAGTGCTTATAGCTCTTGTTGACGACGTATGACGAACACAGGGGCTCCGCCCCCGTACCCCCGCAAGGGGAACTTGTCCCCCTTGACCCCCATTTTTGTTTTTTGAGAGGAATAATTATGTCAGAGCTTAATAAAATAACTTTACAAAACGCTATCACGGAATTTGAAATTACTGCTAACGCTCTTACGGACGTTCGCAAAAACTTTACGGAAGAAATCGAAAAAGGTTTAGAAAGTCCTGCGGAAACTTCTTTAAAAATGTTGCCGTCGTTTCTAACCCTTCCGACGGGCGACGAAAGCGGCACATATCTCGCTCTTGATTTTGGCGGCACCAATGTTCGGGTATTAAAAATCAAAATTTGGAAACGCGGCAATTATAAAATATTAAAGAAAACCGAATCGCCTTTAAAAACAGCGGGGAAATTCGACTTTACCGCAGCAACGGCGACAGGAGAGGAACTTTTTGACTTTATCGCAAAACTAATCGAACTCACGCTTGAAGGGAGTACCGACGAAATTTATCTTGGGCATACTTTCTCTTTTCCTTCGGAGCAGTTAGACCTGGCCAACGCAAAACTGATTTCTTGGACGAAGGAATTTAAAACCAAAGGCGTGGAGGGCGAAAACGTCACGGAGCTGTTGACAAAGGCTCTCAAAAAAAGAAACCTCGATTTTGTTAAACCGGTAGCAGTTATAAACGACACGGTCGCGACGCTCATTTCTTCCGCGTACATCCGCGAAAATATCCTTATCGGCAGCATTTACGCCACGGGGCATAACACCTGCTATTTTGAGCCGAACTATAACGGCAAAGAGATGATAATAAATCTTGAATCCGGCGGATTTTCAAAGCTGGAGCAAAATTCTTACGACAAACTTTTGGACGAAAAAAGCGAAAAGCCCGGCGAGCAACTTTTGGAAAAGATGGTCTCCGGACGTTATGTGGGCGAGCTTTATTCTCTTGTCTTACAAAAAGCTTTAAACAGCGAAAAGTTGTTTGATTTTAGCTCTTTAGATTTATGCAATATCGCGCAAAACATTGACGCGGCGAAGATTATAGAGGAAAAAGCCGAATACGCGCCGAAAGACGGCGAAACGGCTCTTTTCGTTAAACTTGCGGCAAATATTTTGACTCGCTCCGCCTCGCTTGTCGCCGCCACTTTCCTTGGGATTTACAGTCATACAAAAAAACTTCCCGCAGTCGCTATTGACGGCTCTCTATACGCGAAAAATCCGTTTTTGCAAGATATAATAGCGGATAATCTGAAAGAAGCCGATATAAAAACCTTTAAAGCGGACGAGGGGAGCGCGCTCGGCGCGGCGATAGCTGCCGCTCTTGCTGTGAAATGAATTTTGATTTTTAAAAAATTTTGTGTTATGATTAGGTAAAAATGTTGGAGGGATTAAGATGAGAAAAGGTTTTCAAGTTATTGAGAAAATATTCACCTTAATTTTTTATGGTATTTCAACATTCACTATTTACCCTAATGTTGACTACAATCAATATATTTCGACCAACGATGATATGATGCGCCGTAGTTGGGAAAGAACAGGTAGAGCATTAAAAAATTCCATAAATGCACTGGAGGCAAAATATGAAAAGGAACAAACCGCAAACAGTCAACGAAATCGACCAAGCGTCAGCAAAAATATATAGTCAGGCCTCCCTTTCTTATTCCGGCCCCTTACCATTGCCGCAGATATTACAGGGTTATAAAGAAATAGACTCTTCATTTCCCGAGCGTGTGTTTTCGGATTTTGAAAAAAATGAGCAACACATACGCGATCAAGAAAGAAAAAGCTTGGAAATAAGCGCACGAAACACAACTATGGGACAAATTATGGCATTCATAATTATAATGACAGGTTTAATCTCTACCGTAGCGCTTGCATATTTTGATAAAGACGCCGCTGCCGTCGGATTAGCGTTAGGCACTATTGCAATGATTTTTAAAGGTGCTTTTAAGAAATAATTCCTACTGCAAAGAAAACGACCTTCCTCGCTGCTCGATGAAGGTCGTTTTCTTATTCGCTTTCCAAAAATTCGTTTACAGCCGCATAGCATACGTCGGAAGTAAATCCGTGTCTGTAGAGGTAGCCTCGCATCTTGTCCGGCTCTTTTTTTCTGCGGTATTTTATTCTTAACGCTTTTAGAGCCGCTGCAAGTTCCCTTTCCTCGTCTGCGTCCTCTGCCGCGTTTTCTACATCTTCCGCCGAAAAACCTTTTCGCAAGAGTTTATATTTTATCTCTCTGACGGAATTTTTGCTTTCGTTGTACAAAAATTTAAACCGACTTTTCACAGCCTCTGCGTCGTTTAAATAGCGAAGTTCCTCAAGCCTTGTCACCGCGCTTTCGATTTCTTCTTCCTCGTATCCCTTTATTAAAAGTTTAGATATAAGGCGGCTTTTGCTGTATTCTGCGCGTGAGAGCATTTCCACGGCGGATTCAAATGCCGACTTATTCGACGTCGCTGCGCTCATCTTCCGCTACTTCTTCCGCTTCTTCATCCGCTTTTGCGGTTTTCTTCTTCTTTTTGGCGTCCTTTACTTCCGTTTCCGCAGGTTTTGCCTCCGCCGCTTTCGCGTTTTTCTGCTCCATCGCCGCTTTATAGGCGGCTTCTTTCTTTTCCTGCTCCTCCGTTATGGCTTTTGCGTCTTCTTCCTGCTTTTTCATAACGGCGGCTCTTATTTTATCCTCGATTTCAAGGGCAACCTCAAGATTATTCGCCAAAAACGCTTTCGCGTTCTCTTTGCCCTGCCCCATACGCGTTCCGCCGTAAGAAAACCACGCGCCGCTCTTTTCGATAATGTCGTAATTAACGCCCATATCTATAATGGTTGCAAGACGCGACACGCCTTCGCCGTACATAATGTCGAATTCCGCCGTTTTAAAAGGCGGCGCGACTTTGTTTTTAACGATTTTTGCCTTCGTATGATTGCCTATAATTTCCGCGCCGTTTTTCAGCGGCTCGCCTTTTCTTATATCAATGCGAACGGACGCAAAAAATTTAAGCGCGCGTCCGCCCGTAGTGGTTTCCGGCGACCCGAAAAGAACGCCTACTTTTTCCCTTATCTGGTTTATGAATACGACGGAAGTCCCCGTCTTACTCACTATGCCCGTGAGTTTGCGCATAGCCTTGCTCATAAGACGCGCCTGCAAGCCGACGTTTGAATCGCCCATCTCGCCTTCGATTTCCGCTCTCGGCACCAGAGCCGCGACGGAATCCACCACGATTAAATCCACCGCGCCGCTTGAAATTAAAACTTCCGTAATATCAAGAGCCTGTTCGCCGTCGTCCGGCTGAGATACAAGCAAATCTTCAAGATGCACGCCGAGTTTTTGCGCGTAAGTGGGGTCAAGCGCGTGTTCCGCGTCTATAAAAGCGGCGGTGCCGCCCGCTTTTTGCGCCTCCGCGATGATGTGAAGCGCGATTGTGGTCTTGCCCGATGACTCAGGACCAAACAGCTCCGTAATTCGCCCTTTCGGGATTCCTCCTATGCCAAGAGCTATGTCAAGAGGCAAAACTCCCGTAGAAATCGAATCTACGTTCATACTCGCGTTATCGCCAAGGCGCATAACGGAGCCCTTGCCGAAATTTTTCTCTATCTGTTTTAGCGCGTTTAAGAGCGCTTCCGATTTATCCATTATCCCTTTATTCTCCTTTTCATAACCTCGTAAATCAAAATCCCCGCCGCAACCGACGCGTTTAACGAATTTATCTTGCCCGTCATCGGGATTTTTACCAAAATATCAAGCTTTTCTTTTAAAAGCCTGCCTATTCCCTTGCCTTCGCTGCCTATAACGAGGAGCGTAGGCAGAGTTAAATCCGCGTTTTCTATGTTTTCGCCAGCCATATCCGCGCCAACAGTCCAAAAACCTTCTTTTTTCAAATTTTCAACCGTCTGCGCGGCGTTTCCTATTTGCGCCACCGCTACATAATTCACCGCGCCCGCCGAAGTTTTCGCAACCGTTTCGTTAAGTTTCGCGCTGCGCCTTTTCGGAAGAAGTATGCCGTGCGCCCCCATAGCCTCCGCGGAACGAATAATCGCGCCCAAATTATGCGGATCGGTTATTTCGTCCAACAACAATATAAAAGGCTGTTCGTTTTTTTCTTTAGCGATTTCTAAAATATCTTCCAAAGTTTTATACTCTACGGGCGAAACATAAGCGATAACCCCTTGATGCCGCTCCCCTTGCGTAATTTTATCCATACGCTTCATCTCTGCGCGCTCTATTGGGATTCCCTTCTCTTTAGCAAGCGCAGTAATATTTTTAATATCGCCGCCCAAATTCCCCAAAGCGACGACAACTTTATTAAAACTTCGCCCGCTTTTAAGAGCCTCCGTCACCGCGTTTCTTCCATAAATAATATCGCTCATCGTTTGTCCTTGTTTTTTAATATTAAAGTTTTTTCTTTCTCTTTTTTCTTTGTTACTTTCTTTTTTCTCTTTCTTTTTTTCAAAAAAGAAAGAGAAAAAAGAAAGTAAGGTTTTAAAACTTATTTTTTACTTTCCCGCAACTAAACTCGCCTTCGGGGCAGTAGCCGAACGCGTCGCAGCTTGCGCCCGCTTTTGAAAAGAGGACGGGGGCTACTTTTTTTACTTCTTCAAGCATTTTGTTGGCAAGAGCGCGAATTTCCCATTGAGCGCGGTTGCAACAGCGAAGATTAAAAAAGTGCATCAGCGAGCGGGCGTTCATCGTAATTAAAATCTTCGTCTCCGCCGCGTTCGGCAAAACGTATCTTGCGTCCTCTTTCGGAACGCCAAGCTCCACAAGCTCGTTGTATTTTTTTTGGATTTCTTCCATAATACCGTCGAATTTTTCTTTCGCCGCCTCGTTCTTTTCAATGGTATGCGGCGTGATATATTCAAAATTATGCTCCGCCACATATCTTTGACTTTGCTGGTCATAAGAAGCTATCCTATGCCGCACAAGCTGATGCGTCAGCGCGCGGCTTACTCCTTCCACGCCAAACGTAAACGACGCGTGTTCTATGGTAGATCCATGCCCCGTTGCGAGCATCTTTTTTACCATTTTCTCTACCGTTTCATTCGGCAGCTTTTCCGAGAGCTCCTCCGCCCCTATAGGCGAATAGCACAGCCGCGCCGCCATAGCGACGACACGTTCGGGATTTTTCGTGTATTCTAACAGTTTTACTTTTAGCATTTTTTCTCCATAACACAGGGCTCCGCCCTGTACCCGCAAGGGGCTTTGCCCCTTGACCCCAGCAGGGAGCATTGCCCCCTGCACCCCATTTTTATATTTGTTTATTTAGAATTTCGATAAACGGTTTAAAATTCCTTCAATATCCTCCAAAAGTCCTATGATTTTTTTGCATAACAGTAAATTATTTTTAAAATCTAAACTCAAAAAAGCCTTGTATTTAAAAGATTTATAGCTAGTATAAATAAAACCTATAGGTCTATCAATTTCTTGTATTTTACACTTTTCTTAAAAGGGTCTATAATGCAAACTGTCGAAAGGAGATAAACAAAAAACAAAAACTTCGACAGGAAAACAAAATTTGCTTTTAACTTTTTTAAAAGGTTAACATATATAGGAGTGATAATTATGATTACGATTTTAACGGATGTTATGGAAAATTTCATCGAGCTTATGGAAAAAGCCGCTGTTGAATTTGAAATTTTCAACAAATAATTTTAGTTAAAATTTATTTACTTTCTTCTTTTCTCTCTTTCTTTTGAAAAAGAAAGCAGAGAAAAGAAGAAAGTAACAAAGAAGAAAAGAGAGAAAGAAAACTTTATTATAAAAAAAGTTTTTTAAGTATTTAGGAGTGATAAATATGCTTAATGTATTAAACGATGTAATGGAAAATTTCGTTGAACTTTTAGAAAATGCAGCTCACGAATTTGAATTTTTCAATAAATAATTTCAACCGATTTTAAAATTTTAGGAGTGATAGTTATGTTTACCATAATAGCGGAAGTTGCAATAGTCGGCGCTTGGAAAGGTATGCTTACCCTTTTAAACAAAAGCGCAAAATAAGATTTAAATAATAAAAATAGCCTCCTACGGTGTTTGAACCGTAGGAGGCTATTTTTATGAAAAAAACTTGAGAATTTTGGTGGCGTATGATAAAATATCCACACTGCCGAAGATACCTCCATAGAAACGAAGGGAGGTGAGCATTTTGACAGAATTTGCAACCACTTTGGCTATTAGTATTATTGGTGGCTTAATTGCTAACATAATCTATGACGCCATAAAAATTCGCTTCGGCAAAAGGTAATATCAAAGCCTTGGCAGCACAACCAAAATTTTGATGCGCCCCCTTATGGGGGCTTTTTTTTCAAAAAAACAAATACCCCACGGGGCACAACTCCCGCGAGGTATTTGCCGGTGAGAATTTGACTGATGTCGCTCGAAAGCGACTTGCAACCACTTTCTATCAATTCACGGATTCATTGTAGCATAATCTCAAAATCTTTGCAAGGAAAATTTTTTTTCTTCTTGTTAGGTGTTCAAGAAGAACATAGCACATTCGTATCAAGCGTAACCCTTTTCTTTTTTCCACTCCTTATAAAACGCCGGACGAAATTCATTAAAGAAGTAATCATTAAACTCTTCCTCCGTTTTAAAACCTGCTTTTTCTGCCGCGCCTTCGCAAGCCTTGGCAACTTTTCTTAACGCAACCATCATAGGAGAACTACCTCTATAATATTCGTCTATATCGTCTTTTGTAGTTTTTAGCGAAACGTCCTTCTTTACTTTATCCCTCAAAAACCGATCCACCGCATCTTTTAAACTTAAACCTTCTTTTGCAAACGCTTTCGCCGCTTTTTCGCTTAATTCGTTATCTATCGTTAAACTTGCCATAACTATCACTCCTTACGAAAACTTTTCTATAAACTCTTGCATCGTAAATATTTTCGGCTTTTTTACAATATCTTTCAAAACCAAAAAATCCTTATCGCCCGTTATAAGATAATCCACATCGCTTTTTATCGCCGCCGCAAGGATTGGTCTATCTTTTTCGTCGCGTATGTTTGGGACATCAGTGTAATCTTCGGCGGAAGGTATAAGAGTATATTTTAAATCATCTAAAAAAGGTTGAACTAAAAATAGTTTATTACTGTTTTTTCTATTCGTCACATCAAAAAATTCTTCAATTACATCTTTAGTAATCACTATTTCAAAATTATTTTTATGTAACATTTCAAAAAGTCTAACAGTAGTTTCCGAAGAGTAAAAACAAGAGGAAAAGAGTATATTCGTATCAATCATAACCCATTTATTTTTTTGCATACCTTTCTTTGCGAATTTCTTTAATATATCCAACAAGTTCATCATCATCTTTATACCACGGCTCCTCGTTATTTTTTTTCATTTCCTCCATTCGAGTTTTGAAATGATTCATAAGTCTGTTATGTCTAGCCTCATCTTTTTGGTTTTCTTTTACGAGTTCCTTAAGAAACCAATCAATACAATCTTTTAAATTATATCCCATTTTTTTTAAAACATTTTCCGCCTTTTCGCTTAATTCGTTATCTATCGTTAAACTTGCCATAACTATCAACTCCTTTTTTCACACAGCAATTTTACGCCTTTTCGATACTCTCTGAAACAATTTTCCTTCTGCTTCCGTCGTCGGAGGACAATCCTCGTCAAAAACTATATCTTCATCTTTCATATTTTTTAAATCCAATAATTCAGCTTCTTGTTCTAGAGTTAGCGGCGCGTTTAAATCAATCCATTTCTTGACTATCATAGTATAAACTCCTTTCATATAATGTGGCTTTTCGAGCAGAAATCAATCGCGTGCCTATTCGCTCCGTATAAACCACAAATAAAATATCCTTTACCCTACCTATAGTTTTCCATCTATCTTCACTTGAAGAATGACTGTCGTCATATTCTTCAATACGATTTTCATCTCTAAAAACCATAGCAGCCGTCTCAAAACTTATACCATGTTTCATCTTGTTGATTTTGGCTTTTTCGTCATCCCACTCAAAAAGTTTATTGTTTATTATTTTTCGCATATTCTCTCAGTATCAACTCCTTTTCCTATATTTTATCAAACACCCCTATATTTTACAATAGAGCAATTTACAATTTTGTTGTCACTTGAAGAATGTTTGCAAATGTTTTTAGTTTAGAGGTGTTCATTTTCTTTGCTCGTGCAAAGAAAACGAACCAAAAGAAACACGCAAGGGGTTTTCACCCCTTGACCCCACAAATTTTAGGTTGTGCTTTTTTATTTACCGTTTGCTTATAATAAAGGTTTTGGCTGTGGTTGCCTATGCGCCTCAACATGGGCTTCGCCCAACTTTTCCCGTTTACTTTGGTGGCGTTGCAAACCTAAATAATAATTCCCCATTTTCATATCTTTCATAAAAAAGCACAATCGCGCCGCATTACCGTCCCTTTATAGAAACAACAAAAAAAAGACCCCCGTAGGGGGTCTTTTTTAAAACTCTTACTGTAAGAGAGAGAGAACTGCGGAGGAGTTCTGGTTTGCTTGGCTGAGCATAGACTGAGCAGCCTGGAGAAGAACGTTGTTCTTCGTGTACTCGGTCATTTCTTTTGCCATATCCGCATCGCGAATTGTGGACTCGGAAGCGGTTACGTTCTCTGCGCTGGTGGTCAAGTTGCTGGAGGTGTACTCTAAGCGGCTCTGTACCGCGCCGATCGTGGTCGCTTGGTCGAGAACTTTCGCAAGAGCGTTATCAAGAACGTTGATAGCCGCGTTTGCGTTTTCACGGTTGCCGATGTTGAGGGTGGAGCCGTCGGAACCTTTAAGGCCGAGAGCCTGGCTTCTCATATCGGTCATACCGACTGTGATAGTCATATTGGCTTTCGTGCCGATCTGGAGGTTTACGCTGTTGTCAGCAGACGCATTCTTGCCGCGGATGGATTCGTCGAACGCATCGAGAGCGGCTTCCGCGCTCTTTCTCGCGTTGCCTTGAGCATCTTTTATGCCGATGGTGAAGCCCGCGATCTGTCCGCCTACGCCGGAGTTAGCAGCCGCAATCGTAAGAGCGTTTTCTCCGCTTGCGGTGGAAATCATCTTGCCCGCCGCGTCGGTGCCGATATTGCTACCGGTTACGAGCTGAGGTCCGGAATATGTCTTGAACGCGTCGGAATGAGCCTTATCAAGAACACCTGCAACACCATCTAAAGCACCCTGTGCAGTATCTACTTTAGTAGCGTCCTGTCCTACCTTGGTGTCCGCGCCTTGAAGAGCACTATAAGTATTTACATCTGCTTTCGAAACAGCACCACCGTTTATCTTAACATTATTCAAAATCTTTGTAGCATTCGCGTTATTTTTTCCATTGCCCGGGTCAACCGCCAATAACTGACTGCGTAAGTCGTCAATCATATTTTTAACGAATTCGTTACGGCCTTTATCAAGCTGCGCGCTCGTTTGGGTAACGCCGTTGGAGTCTATATACGAGAAAGAGTCGCTGGTGTTGCCGGTAGCGGATTTTTGCAAATTCAAGAGATAGCTGTCAACGCTGTCCTCGTAATTGCCGCGAGCGTCATAGAACTGATCTTCGAGAGTTAACGCGCCGAGCTGTTCCATCTTGGAATTGTAATCATCCAATTTCGCTTGAGCGTTGGCTTTATTCGCTTCAAAGCTAGCGGCAGCTTCCATATACTGATCGTAAATTTTCTTGGTTTCGGGGCTAGCCTGAGCGATAAGATCCTGATAGGGTTTCTCTTTAAGAGCCGCCCAAGCCGTACCAGAATTGCTATTCCAATTAACAGCCGTATTCTGAGCAGATGCCGCTGTTTTAGCGAGAGCCGTCTGTAACTGCTGACCGATGGCCTTCATATTATCATAAGAAGTTTGCGCATCTTGAGCCGCAGACTTCAACGCTTTATAAGTCTCGCCGTCCGTGGTTGCAACCGTAGCCGTGGGGGTAGCAGTACCGCTAGCCGCAAGCGTGAAGTCAAAGTTGCCACCGGCTATGGCCGTCGCAGTAGGCTCACCGCTGGTAAATTTCAATGTTGATTTCGCATTGATGGTTCCAGTCGTATGACCCAAGGTAGCCTTTAACGCAGCAACCGCAGCCTTTACGGAAGCAGCCTCGCTACTGTTGGCTTTCGCAGCGCCGTTTGCAGCCGCTACGGAAGCGTTGTCAGCAGACGCGAAGGTCTTGGTGGTGGTGTCGATGTTTTCAGCTTCGTTGAAGATATCCTGAACGGTTTTATCTCCGACTTCGAAGCTGGTGCTGTAGGTTTTACCCTGTTGCACATAGGAAACCGTAATCTGGTCGGTTTTTTGGAGCTGGAGTTCGTCGCCTGCGCGGCTCTTTAAGTCGGTGAGTTTCGTCGCAGCCGTTGTGTCGGTAGCAAGGTTCTGGTTGGTAAGGTGAGTGTAGGTAGCTACGCCTTTGTTGTCCTTGGAACCGTCGAGCAAGTACTTGCCGTTGTAGGTTACGTTTGCGTTATCATCGATCTGGTCGATAGACTGATCCAATTCC
>JAGBKP010000154.1 GCA_017635875.1 Selenomonadaceae bacterium
GGCGCCCACAAAATTCAAGGCATCGGCGCGGGTTTTGTTCCAGACACCCTAAACACGTCTATATACGACGAAGTTGTTCGCGTAACAAACGAAGACGCTTTCGAGTGCGCCCGAGAAATTGCTCGCCTTGAAGGAGTGTTGATAGGAATTTCCTCCGGCGCGGCGGCTTTCGCAGCGCGAAAAATAGCCGAACGCCCCGAAAACGCGGGGAGAACAATAGTCGCGCTATTGCCGGATACGGGCGAACGATACCTCTCAACGCCGATGTTTAGCGAGTAATATAGTATGTGTCAGCAAAAAATTAGTATACTAGGAGGCATAAGTTATGAAAATAAAAAAAGCTATTGGATTAGCTTTAGGAATACTTTTAACCGCGGGGATAATAGCGGGATGCGGCGGAGAGGATAAAAAAGCCGCTAAAGAAGAGGCTAAAGAGTTTTTGAACGTATCATACGATCCCACCAGAGAACTTTACGCAGAATTCAACAAAGAGTTTACAAAGGTCTGGAAGCATCATTCGGGAAAGGATATGACTTTTTCTCAGTCAAACGGAGGATCGGGCAAACAGGCGCGTTCTGTTATAGAGGGGCTTGAAGCGGATGTGGTGACGCTCGCTCTTGCCTACGATGTTGATGAAATAGCGCAAGCGGGTCTTATAAAAGGCGAATGGCTGAAGAAATTCCCCAATAACTCCGCGCCATACACTTCCACAATAGTCTTTCTCGTCCGAAAGGGCAACCCAAAAAACATTAAAGACTGGGACGATTTGATTAAAGACGGCGTAGGAGTTATTACGCCCAATCCCAAGACTTCCGGCGGCGCTCGTTGGAATTATTTGGCGGCGTGGGAATTTGCAAGGAGAAAATACGGCGACGACAATCAAGCGAAGGAATTTGTGAAAAAACTTTTTGGCAACGTAGTGGTGTTGGATTCCGGCGCAAGAGGGTCTACAACAAGTTTCACCCAACGAGGTCAAGGCGATGTGCTTCTTGCTTGGGAAAACGAGGCTCTTATTACTCTAAAGGATTCGCCCGATTATGAAATAGTGATTCCCTCCATTTCCATATTGGCAGAGCCTTCCGTTGCCGTTGTAGACGAAGTTGTTGACAAGAAAGGCACTCGCGAAGTGGCGGAAGCCTACATAAATTATCTCTACGACCCCGCCGGTCAAGAAATCGCCGCCAAAAACTTCTATCGCCCACGCAACAAGGAAGTTTTCGAGAAATATAAATCCCAATTCCCAGATTTAAAACTCTTTACCATTGACGACGCTTTCGGCGGTTGGACGAAAGCCCAAAAAGAACACTTCGCCGACGGCGGCACTTTCGATCAGATTTATACTAAATGATTTTTTATTTAAAACCTTACTTTCTTCTTTTCTCTCTTTCTTTTGAAAAAGAAAGAGAGAAAAGAAGAAAGTAACAAAGAAGAAAAGAGAGAAAGAAAACTTTAATATAAAAAAAAACACTTTCTAACATTACATTTTTATTTTTTTATATTAAAATTCTTTTTCTTTCTTTTCTTTTGGTACTTTTCTTTTCTTTCTTTTTCTTATAAGAAAAAGAAAGAAAAGAAAAGTACGGTTTTAAACTTGCTAAACCTGCGGTAGGAGGTGTATTAAATGCGTAAAGTCATACCCGGCTTTCCTTTCACGTTAGGGCTTACGATGTTTTATCTTTCGATAATATTGCTTTTGCCACTTGCGGCGTTCGTATTTTTTGCCGGCGGTATGGGGTGGGAAAAATTTGTCGCAAAAGCTACCGAATGGCGTATTGTACACGGATATATAATAAGTTTCGCCTGCGCCCTTTCTGCGGCTCTTATCAATTCTGTTTTCGGACTTATTTTAGCTTGGACTCTCGTTCGCTACGATTTCCCGGGAAAACGCGTTATGGACGGGCTTATAGACCTTCCGTTCGCTCTTCCTACGGCTGTGGCGGGCATCGCTCTTACTACGCTTTACACTGAAAACGGCTGGCTGGGACAATTTTTTTATGCGATAGGCGTTCCTACCGCCTTTTCCGCCGTGGGAATAACCATAGCTCTTATATTCGTCGGGATTCCGTTTGTCACAAGAAGCGTGCAGCCGGTGCTTAAAGATTTGGACAGACAGACGGAAGAAGCGGCTATGCTGCTTGGCGCAAGCAAATGGCTGACTTTTCAAAAAATAATTTTTCCCGAACTCGTATCTCCCCTTTTAACGGGTTTCGCTTTAGCCTTCGCAAGAGGCATAGGCGAATACGGCAGCGTGGTTTTTATCGCGGGAAATAAACCTTTTGAAACGGAAATAGCTCCCCTTTTGATTATGACAGAACTGGAACAGTTCGATTATCAAGCGGCGGCGGCGGTCGCTATCGTTATGCTCTCTATTTCTTTTATCTCGCTTCTCGCCATAAACGGTTATCAACGGTATAGAATCGGAAGGCGGGGTGTGTGATTTATGTCTGAAAAAACGGTTAAATATTTTTTAATATTTGTAGGCGCGCTGTTTCTTTTTACAATGCTTATTTTGCCTTTGACGTTGGTGGCTTTTGAAGCCTTTGCCAAAGGTTACGATGCGTATATCGCCGCCATAAGCGAACCATTTTCTCAAAAAGCCTTGTATCTTACGATAGAGGCGACAATTATAGCGGTTGTGTTAAACACGGCTTTTGGACTTGCCTCGGCGTGGCTGTTGACTAAATACGATTTTAGCGGCAAAACTGTTTTAGGCTCTCTTATTGATTTGCCCTTCGCTATATCGCCCGTTGTCGCGGGTCTATTTTTCATTATGCTTTTCGGAAGATTAAGCCCCTTTTACCCAATACTCTCCGAATATGAAATAGCGGTGGTTTTCGCCGTACCCGGAATAATTTTGGCGACGATATTCGTAACTTTTCCGTTTATAACGAGAGAACTTGTTCCAATAATGGAAACACAGGGCAGAGCGGAAGAAGAGGCGGCGGCTACTATGGGGGCGAGCGGTTTTACGATATTTAGAAAAGTAACTCTTCCCAACATAAAATGGGGACTTCTTTACGGCATAATTCTGTGCGCTGCAAGAGCTATGGGAGAATTTGGCGCAGTTTCCGTCGTGTCGGGGCATATCAGAGGGAAAACCAACACTCTTCCTCTGCATATCGAGATACTTTATAACGAATATAATTTTACGGCGTCCTTTGCAGTAGCGTCTATTTTGGTATTTTTGGCTATTATAATTTTAGTGTTAAGAAATGCGGTGGAATGGCGAGCGGAAAGGAGCGGTAAATATGGCCTATGAAGTGGAGCTTAAAAACATAAACAAGCATTTCGGCGATTTCAAAGCCTCGGACAATATAAATTTCGGCGTAAAAAAAGGCAGACTTATCGGGCTTTTAGGGCCTTCCGGCAGCGGCAAGACCACGGTATTAAGAATGATAGCGGGGCTTGAAACCCCGGACAGCGGAGATATTTTTATAGCGGGGCAAAGAGTAAACGACATAACCCCCGGCAAACGCGGCATTGGTTTTGTATTTCAAAATTACGCTCTATTTCGTCATATGACCGTGTGGGAAAATATCGCTTTTGGTCTTAATGTAAAAAAAGAGGATAAAGAAGTTATAAAAAAGCGAGTTGCTGAACTTGCGGAGCTTATCGGACTGTCAAAATTTACGGATCGTTATCCTATGCAACTTTCGGGAGGTCAACGCCAAAGAGTCGCTTTTGCAAGAGCTTTAGCGCCAAGTCCCGGACTGCTCCTTTTAGACGAGCCTTTCGCCGCAATCGATGCAAAGGTCAGAAAAGAGCTTAGGAGTTGGCTTCGAGATACCATTCATAAGCTGGGCGTAACAAGTATTTTTGTAACCCACGATCAAGACGAGGCCGTAGAAGTCGCCGACGATATTATCATCACAAACAAGGGCAGGGTCGAGCAAGCGGGAACTCCCGCAGAGATTTACCAAAAGCCTCTCACTCCGTTTGTCGCGGATTTTATAGGCGAATCCGTTCACATTTCGGATTATACCATTTTCAAGGGTTTTGAGGAGGAAGGAGAAGACCATCCGGGGATTATACGTCCCGAATTTATCGACATAGGTATTGACGAAAAGGAAATTCTTATGCCGCTCTCCTCTGAAAGAGGTGTTGTCAAGGGCACGTATTTTAGAGGCAGCAACGTAGAAGTGGAAATTGAAGTCAAAGGCGTGATTTTACGCGGCAACAGAAGTTTGGAAAAACCGCCTCTAAAAAAAGGCGACAAGGTTTTTGCGTTAATTCACAGAATTTACAGCTTCTCAGGCGGCAAAACTGCCGTCATAGAAAATAAATCCAAACGTAAAGAATATGTTATTATTTGAAAAAACCGTACTTTTCTTTCTTTCTTTTTCTTATAAGAAAAAGAATTTTAATATAAAAAAATAAAACTGTAATGTATAAACTCAAAATTTATAACTATTAAAGTTTTTTCTTTTCTCTTTTTCTTTGCTACTTTCTTTTTCTCTTTTCTTTTTTACAAAAAAGAAAAGAGAAAAAGAAAGTAGGTTTTTAGAAGTTCCTTTTATAACAGGAGGTGAAAGTTATGCAGACGGCGGAATTTACAGCGGACATACTCGTTATAGGAGGGGGAGCGGCGGGGTGCTTTGCCGCTATTACTCTTGCCGAGAAATATTCTAATCTGTCGGCGATATTGGTCGATAAAGCGAACATAAAGAGAAGCGGCTGCCTTGCGGCGGGGGTGAACGCTCTTAACGCTTATATAGTGAAAGGGGAAACTCCCATAAATTACGCCCTTTACGCCGAAAACGATGCGGCGGGTATTGCAAGAGGCGATCTTTTGCTCTCTATGAGCGAAAAACTTAACAGCGTCACCGCAAAAGCTGAAAAATTGGGACTTGTCATACAAAAAAATCCCGATGGAAGTTATGCGGCGAGAGGAAAACGCAATATTAAAATAAACGGCGAAAATATAAAACCTCTGCTCGCGGCAGGAGTTCATCAAGCTAAAAACATTCAAGTTTTAAATCATGTAAATATTGTGGATTATATTAAGGATAATGGAAAAATCATCGGCGCGTGGGGAATTGATATTGTAAGGGAAGAAATTGTATTTATAACGGCAAAGGCGGTAATTTGCGCGACGGGCGGAGCGGCGGGACTTTATCGCCCTAATCATACGGGATTTTCTCGCCATAAAATATGGTATTCTCCTTTTAACACCGGCGCGGGCTACGCTATGGGGCTTCGAGCGGGCGCGGAGATGACGAGTTTTGAAATGCGCTTTATCGCTTTAAGATGCAAAGACACCATAGCCCCAACAGGAACTTTGGCGCAAGGCATAGGCGCGACGCAAATAAACGTCTTTGGAGAAGAATATCAAGCCGCTTACGGAAATACAACTTCCGAAAGAGTCTTTGCCGTCGTCAGTGAAAATTTGGCGGGCAGAGGTCCTTGTTACTTAAAAACCACGGGCATTACCAAAGAAGAGGAAGAGTCTTTGGAAAAAGCCTATTTAAATATGGCACCCGCTCAAACAATGCGTTGGCTTGAAACGGGACTTACGCCCTCAAAATCAAACGTCGAAGTGGAAGGCTCGGAACCGTATATCGTCGGAGGGCATACGGCGAGCGGTTATTGGGTGGATATAAACAGGAAAACGACTCTTGAAGGACTTTTCGCCGCAGGCGATGTAGCGGGAGGTTGCCCGCAAAAATATGTCACGGGGGCGTTCGCGGAAGGAGAAATAGCGGCAAAATCCGCGGCTTCTTTTGCGTTGTACCAAACAAGCGTAAATTTACCCGAAGATGTAAAGAAAAGCGTAGTAAAACAAATCGAGAATTTTATGGAAAATAAAAATTCTGAAAATTCCCTTTACGACGAAAATTCTTTGGAAGAGGCGATGCAAAGCGCGATGGACGAATATGCGGGCGGTATTAAGACTTATTATCGCTATAACGAAACGGGGTTAAGAGAAGCCAAAGCCCATATCGAACGCATTGAAAAGTTAAGCGAAAATTTGCGGGCGCATGATTTTTACGAACTTATGAAAATTTTCGAGCTTAAAGAAAGACTTCTTCTTTGCCAAGTTCTTATTGCTCATTTACAGGCGAGAAAGGAAACTCGTTGGCATTGTTTCGCGGAAAATTTAGATTATCCCGAAAAGAAAGCGGAATTTGACAAATATATAAACTCTGTACTGGAAAACGGTAAACCTAAAATAATCCTTCGCCCGCTGATAAGCGTAAAAGACGCAGGAGGCGAAAGAGTATGAGCGTATTTATCAAAAAAGACAAATGTATAGGCTGCAAGAAATGCGTGGAGGTTTGCCCTGGAAATCTTTTCGTTGTGCGAGGAAAAAAAGCTGAAATACGCGACGAAAGAGATTGTTGGGGTTGTACGGCTTGCGTAAAAGAATGTCCCCAAAACGCCATATCTTATTATCTGGCGGCGGATTTAGGTGGAGGCGGCTCTTTGCTTTACGCTACGGAAGACGAAACTTCAATAAATTGGGTACTTCAATCCCCCGAAGGTAAAGAAACAACAGTGACGGTCAATAAAAATCAATCAAACGAGTATTAGGAGATGATTTTTTGGAACACTTGGATATGCTTGAAGCGGAGAGTATATATATACTTCGCGAGGCGTATAAAAAGTTGGGGAAACTTGGGATGTTGTGGTCGATAGGAAAGGATTCCACCGTGCTTTTATGGCTTGCTAAAAAGGCTTTTTACGGACATTCGCCTTTTCCTTTTATCCATGTAGACACCAAACGAAAAATTCCCGCTATGATAGAATATCGCGATAAAATCGCAAAAGAACTGGGGCTTGATTTAATAGTACACACCAACGAAGAAGCCGTAAAAGCGGGCATCAGTCCCGAGAATGGCAGACTTGCCTGTTGTAAGGCGTTAAAAACCGACGGTTTAAAACAAGTTGTGCAAAAATACGGCTTTGACGGGCTTATTGTGGGAGTAAGAAGGGACGAAGAAGGCTCGCGTTCAAAAGAGAGAGTATTTAGCGAAAGGAAAGAGGACGACGCTTGGGATTATGCCAATCAACCCCCTGAGCTTTGGGATCAGTTTAAAACGGATTTCCCAAAGGGGCATCATATAAGAGTTCACCCAATTTTAGCATGGAACGAGATTGATATATGGGAATATATAAAAAGGGAAAATATTCCCATAATCGACCTCTATTTTGCTAAAAACGGCAAACGCTACAGAAGTTTAGGCTGCGAATGTTGCACGGGACAGATAGATTCGGACGCTGATACACTGGAAAAAATCATAGAGGAATTAAAACATACCAAAAGTGGCGAGAGAGCAGGACGCAAGCAGGATCAAGAAGATTCCTACGCTATGCAAAAATTAAGGAAGGAGGGGTATATGTGAAAGATTCTTTAAATATAGTGGTTGTAGGTCATGTAGACCACGGCAAATCAACGGTATTGGGAAGACTGCTGTACGATACCGACGCCCTTCCTTTGGGAACTATAGAAAAAGTAAAAAAAATCGCCCATGATACGGGCAAACCTTTTGAATACGCTTATCTTTTAGACGCTTTCGAGGAGGAGCAAAAACAGGGAATTACCATAGACATAACTCAAATCCAATTTTCAACGGCAAAACGCGATTATACAATAATAGACGCTCCGGGGCATAAGGAATTTTTAAAGAATATGATTTCGGGAGCCGCAAACGCCAAGGCGGCACTTTTGGTTGTGGACGCTAAAGAAGGCGTGCAAGAGCAAAGCAAGCGTCACGGGTATATGTTAAGCCTTTTGGGCATCAGAAAAATATACGTCTTGATAAATAAAATGGATTTGGTTGACTACGACGAAAAAATTTATCAAAAAGTTGCGGAGGATATGAAAAACTTTCTTCTGCCATTGGGAGTTAAACCCTTGGATTATATCCCCGTATCGGGATTAAATGGGGACAATATCGCAAACAAGTCCCCGAATATAGGGTGGTATAAGGGAAACAGTCTGATTGAAGCGTTGGATTTACTTGAAGGAGACGAAAATCTCTCGCAAAAAAGTCTGCGTTTTCCCATACAAGACGTATATAAATTCGACGAGCGCAGAATTATAGCTGGGCGTATCGAGGCGGGGAAAATTGCCGTTGGCGACGAAATAGTCATATACCCCGGCGGACGAAAGACTAAAGTCGCTAAAATTCCGTATTGGCAGGATAGGGATAAGAAAGACATAGTCTCTGCGGGAGAATCTACCGGTATACAAGTCAGCGACGAATTTTTCAACAATCGGGGAGAAATTATCGTAAAAAGCGGAGATAAACCGCCCCTTGTAACTAATCGTATAAAAGTTTCCCTATTTTGGATGGGAAAAAATCCAATGCGCTTTGGGCAAAAGTATAAGTTAAAATTAGCGACGGCAGAGAGCGCGGCGGAACTTTTAAGCATTGAGAAAATAATAGATTCCGCAAATCTTTTAAAGAGGGACGATAAGACGGAAATTTGCCAAAACGACGTGGCGGAGGCGGTAATAGGTTTAAAAGAAGAAATTGCCTGCGATATTTTTGACGAATGTCAAGCAACGGGCAGATTCGTAATAGCGGACGGCTACGACGTAGCGGGCGGCGGCATTGTGCTTGGACTTCCCAAAGAAGATAACGCTATGGAAAAAAATATGCGCTACATTATGGAGCATTTGCCTAAAAACGGCGAGCTTACCATTGTTATGGAAGACGGCAAGATACAAAGGCTTGAAAGAGTTGAAAAGGAAATATTTTCCGGTCTGTTCGGAGAAGGGATTTAAGCTATGGAGATTGATTACAAAGAGTTAAAAAAAGGCGGCTTTATGCGCCAAAAGCAGAAGGACTGTTTTTCAATGCGCCTTAAAAGCGTAGGTGGAAAATTTACCGCAAAAGAACTTTTGACCATACAACAAGTGGCTACAGATTTTGGCGAAGGCTATATACATTTAACATCAAGACAAGGCATTGAAATTCCTTTTATAAAAGCGAAAGACATCAATGCTGTAAAAACGACATTGGAAGAAGGCGGCGTAAAAGTCGGCGTATGCGGACCGAGAGTCAGAACCATTACCGCTTGTCAAGGAAACGCCGTCTGCCCGTCGGGTCTTATCGACACGGCGCGTTTAGCCGAAGAATTTGACAAGCGTTACGGCGGTAAAGAGCTTCCCCATAAGTTTAAATTCGGTTTTACGGGTTGTCATAACAACTGCTTAAAAGCCGAGGAAAACGATATGGGTATAAAAGGCGGTATGGAGGTCGCTTGGCAAAAGACGAAGTGCATTTATTGCGGCGTATGCCAAGCCGCCTGCGTATTTGATGCCGTTAAGGTTGATAAGGATAGCAAAAGCGTTGTATTTGACAAAGAAAAATGCGTATATTGCGGTCGTTGCGTAAAGAGTTGCCCGACCGATGCTTGGCAGGGCAAGGATGGATTCGTGGTTTCTTTCGGCGGTCTATACGGCAACCGCATAGCCGTTGGAAAAACTATCCTTACCATTATATTTGACGAGAACAAACTTTATGACTTGGTTGATGCAGCATTAAATTTCTTTGAAACTTACGCAAAAGCCGGAGAACGTTTCCGCGCTACCATAGACCGCGTCGGTTGGGATAAGTTTGAGGAGGATATCAAGGCTGCGTTGTAATGGAGTACCAGTCATACAGTTCTTTGAAACGGACATTTTCGTTCAGGAAACATCTATTTTTTGAAAAAAAGAGCCTTTTGAGGGCGGACTCAAAAGGCTCTTGAAGTATTTAAATGTTGAGTTGTGTTTTTAGCGCATCAGAAGAAGAAGCTCACGCGGCCAAAAAGCACTTTCGCCGCATCGTCATAGCCAGGAACCTTTTCGATGTCTTTGCCGTGGAAATAAATAACAGATGCTTCAACATTCTTAAAGGGTACGTAGTCAAGACCGAGTTCCCAACCCTTTACACCGGTCACAAATTCTGCGGTGTCAAACTGAGGGGAAAGGGCTACTAAACGTCCGAGTTTGCGGTACGCGACATGAGTGCCCCAAGTACCTTTATTTTCTGTTTCGATGCCCTTATAGTTCAACTGGATATTGTAAGCGTCCCGTTCTTTATCCGCTTTTTGGTTTCTGGCGTATGCGCCGTGTAAACCGATATTTTTGTCGAACTGATAACGCGCGCCTAACGACCAAATGCTCGCTTTATTTTCTGTGGAATTGGTCTTACCTACGCTGAAAGCGTTGCTGTTGAAGTGGTGATAACCAACGCCGCCATCAATCTTATCCTTGTTGTAAAGAATTTCTGCGCCCCAATAGCTGGCGGTTGTATCGCCCGAGTCCTCGGCTGCCGTTTGAACGATGCCGTCATGATCCTCAACCTTCCAACGACCGCCTTGAACAGCAAGCTTTAAGTCTTTGCCAAATTCCGCTCTTGCGCCTGAAAGTTCGCTATCCATGACAAGGCCATCGTCCGCAAAGGAATAAAAAGGAATTTTACCAAGTTGAATGTTGAAATTAGTGTAAGTACCTTCAGCGTACGCGCGTTTTAACGAAACTCCGTTGTCGTGATCCCAGCCATCGTCGGTCTTCAGGTCTGTTTCAGCGTCTAAACGAGCTTTAACATTCCAATGATCGTTTACCTCAGCGGTAGGATCTAATCTAAATAAGAGATGATTTACATTTTCTTTGCCTCTCGTATAGCGTGAATCGCTACGATTGGACCAATAACGATAGCGAAGTTCGCCCTCCCATTTAACCACATCGGCGTGTTTCTCAAGTTTAGCAACGCGAACACCGAGATTGTCAAGTTCGTCGCGGAACTCTGCAATGAGCTTATCAAGAAGAGCTTTGTCAACGCCCTTAGGGTTCTTCGCCATA
The DNA here is from genome assembly GCA_017635875.1 of Selenomonadaceae bacterium. GTDB lineage: Bacteria > Bacillota > Negativicutes > Selenomonadales > Selenomonadaceae > RGIG9201. The sequence goes on from JAGBKP010000154.1 coordinate 10,796, forward strand.
GCTTTAGCTATCATCTGAGCCATTTCGTAACGAGTGATGTTTCTATCGCCGCGGTAAGTACCATCGCCATAACCGTTGATAACCCCATCGCGAGCAAGCTGGGCAACCGCATCATAAGCCCAATGACCGGCAGGGACATCGCTAAAAGGATTAGCCGCCGCCAAAGCGGAAGAAGTTGCGCCAACTACAATAGCGGTTGCTAAAATAGATGCCAAGGATTTTTTCATAAAAAAGCCTTCTTTCTGTTACATGAAACATACGTTTAGTAAATCTTTCGCAGAATTGAAATCGACTTCAAAGAAAGTTTCCTTGTTTCCTTATTTCAAATGATTATCAATTTCAACTCACAGATGCCATTATATCATACTTTTTGAATTTGGCAATAATTATTTTCAATAAATAAAAATCAATACAAAATAAGAACAAACAATATTTCACATATCCAGCCGTAATACTATAACGAACCTCCATCGACATACCAAATAAAGTGCCATAATTGTAAAACAAAACTTAATTTAACGCTTGCAACCTTGTGAGTACGGAGTGCGCTGCGAATGCGACAGACGAGTCCGACGACAAGTCTTTTTAGACTGTTCGTCGGGCTTTTTGTTTTAGAAAAAATTTTTTAAAAAAAATTACGAACAAAATTAAAATTCCTGCTTATTGGAATAGTAGAGAAATTTTTTTGGCCATTTTATAAAAAATGGCCCAGACTGTAGACAAAACGGGTTTTCCTCGAAAGATGAGGAAAACCCGTTTAATTTTTGTTACCATGAAATTATACAAAATAAGGAATAAAATATAACTTTTATGTACACTCTCCCTTCCTTTCTTTTTCCAAAGTGCTATTTTCTTTAAATTCATGCACGCAAAAATGAGCGTCGCCTGCATTTTTAATTTTGCAAGACCACGCATTGTCGCATATCTTAGTCCATGCCGCTCTTTTCCTTCGGCAAAGACCCGCTCTATCGTTTCTTTTCGTTCTTTGTAGATTTCTTTATACCTTGGAACATAGCGATATTCTTCGGCTTGTTCCATATA
>JAGBKP010000155.1 GCA_017635875.1 Selenomonadaceae bacterium
ATTTTTCAAATACAGCAAACGCCGCAGGGTGGTATTGGCTCAGCTCCGATTCTAAATATACTAAAGAATTTGACCCTGCTTCCGTTGTCGTTACGAAGAAGAAAAATGTGAACGGAAAAGACATAGCGACGGAGATTTTAGTCTGGACAAAGACTTCATACAGCTACGCAGGCGCGGCGGAAACCATAAAAACTTACAATATAGGTCATTTGATAAAAAATCCGAATACTTTGGCGCATAGTTTGGCGCAAATTTTAATCAACCCGCAAGAGCGCACTGTTCAGTACCAGCAGGAAATCTTTTACGACAAACAGGGGAAACCTCTTTATACAAGAAATCAAGGCAGAGTTAAAGAGATAAACTCGCAGGAATTTGACGAGGATTTTTACGCTTCCGCCGTTGACGAAGTATTCCGTATGGGCGAAATGGCTAGGAAAAAAGCCAAAGACCGCTGGATAACCCTTTGGACTGCGCCCGTCGGAAACGAAACCGTGACTGTTACGGCGGACACCACTACTTTTCGCTTGAGGGGAAACAATCTCATATTTTGGGAATGGGAAGAACATAAAAATTTAGATAATCAAGTGACGGAAATTCGTTTTCAGAAAAAGCGGGTAAATGTTGAAAGCGGCGCGGAGCAACTCATATCCGGCAAAGTGTGGACGGGAAAAAGCGGCTGGCAAAACATCAGCGACCCTTATGAAGGACGCTTTCACAACATTGAGGCGACTTCGCCCGCCATTAAGGGAATAGAGCGACTAAAAGCGTACGCGAAGGGATATTCCACTTGGGTGCATCGCTATTCGCTTGAAGCCGCGCCGACGCAAAAATCTGCAACAAACGCCAACACTAACGCAAATACAAACGCGAACAACAACACAACGGCGAAAACGCCCGCGTCAAACAATAATACGGCTAAACCCGTATTGAGCGGTAAGGGAAAACCCGTAATAACATCAACCAAAGGTGGATCTAATGCCGATAAAAATACCAAATAATCTTCCTGCGGCGGAAGTTTTAGAGAGCGAAAACATCTTCTATATGGACAGCGACCGCGCCTATAGTCAAGATATTCGCCCTCTTAGAATTTTAATTTTAAATCTGATGCCCATAAAATCGGTTACGGAAACTCAACTTTTAAGACTTTTGGGGAATACTCCCCTGCAGGTTGAAGTGGATTTTATATACACCGAATCCTATACGCCGTCTCATACGCCTAAAGACCATTTGACGGAGTTTTACGGCACGTTTCACGAAGTGCGGCACAAAAAATACGACGGTTTCATAGTGACGGGCGCGCCGGTAGAACTTATGCGTTTTGGCGACGTTGCCTACATTGACGAGCTTTACGAGATTTTAGAGTGGAGCAAGAGTCACGTTTATTCGACTTTTCATATATGCTGGGGCGCGCAAGTCGGACTCTACTACCATTACGGCGTGCATAATTACATACACGATGAAAAGATGTCGGGGGTTTTCGAGCATAGAACTCTTTTAAAACACGAAAAACTTTTAAGAGGTTTTGACGATTATTTTTATGTGCCGCACTCAAGACGCACATACAATAAATCGGAAGATATAGCAAAAGTCCCCGAACTTACCGTTTTAGCGGAGATGATGACGGGCGAGCCGTATATTATCGCGAATTTGGACGAGGGGCAATTCTTTATAACGGGTCACGCGGAATACGATCCGTTAACGCTGAACAATGAATATCATCGCGATATGGGCTTGGGATTAAACCCTAAAATACCGGAAAATTACTATCCAAACGACGACCCCTCAAAAGAGCCTATTGTCCGCTGGCGTTCGGTTGCGCATTTGCTCTTTGCAAACTGGCTTAATTATTACGTGTATCAAGGCACGCCCTTTGAACTTGACGAACTCTTTAAAGGGAATATTTGAGTTAGTTTTCTTTTTCTCTTTCTTTGTTACAAAAAAGAAAAAGAGAAAGAAAGTAAGAAAAAATCACTGGGAAGGTTAATTATGAAAAAAATTTTTTTAGCGTTTGTATTTTCGTTTACGGCTATAACGGCAGCAAGTGCCGCGCCCGCTATTTCGCCTTTGCCGCCTCATATATTCGAGTGGGTGCAATCATCCGAGCGGGCGGGGTATTGGTTTAACAAGATGGAAATTTATTATGGCTTAAATAGCGGCGTAATAGACAAAAACCGCATAACCGTACCGATTATAAAGGTTTACGACGATGTGCAGATAAACGAAGTAATAACAAAGCGTCGCTGGCACGATATGAGCCTTGCGGGGTATGAAATTTTAGCCGGCGCGGCGGAATATTTGGAATTTAACATAAAAGAGAGAACCGTGACGATTAAGCGGCACGACGAACTTGACAATACGCTTACGTCGCTTTCGAGCGAAATGCCCAATAAGAAAATTTATTTGGATAAGATGGGCGATAAAAATGTGGATAAGAATTTTTACAACGCCATTTTAGATTTTGCCGCAAATCATCAAGACGAAATTTTAAAACGCTCGCTGACAAAGGGCAAACTGCCCGAAGGAACGAAACCGGACGACAAGAAAAAAGTTAAAAACGATACGAAAGTTAAAAATAAAAGATAAAAAACTCCCTTCGCCACTTCATGCAACCTATCTCTTTGAGAGAGGCGGCACGAAGTGGCGAAGGGAGTTAATTTTTTTATTTAAGAATAGCGTTTAGTAAAGTTTTTTCTTTCTTCTTTTCCCTTCCGCAAGGGAGGACAGGCAAAAAAGAAAGAAGAAAAAGGAAGTAGGATAAGTCTGCAAAATGAGTATTATTTTCGCTCAAGCAAACCTTTAAGAAGCTCCACCGCGCCGCGTCCCATTCCCGTTTGTCGCATTACCTCTTCGACGCTTGCGCCCTGTGTCAAAAGCTCTTTTGCCGTGTCGGAGGGATTTTTCGGTTTGTCTTCTTTTTCCGTTTTATCTTTTTTTAAAAGTTCCGCCGCCTCGTCGGACGGCTCATAAGTTTCTCTTAACGGCTCAAAACTTGCGCGTTCTTCTTCTTCCGCTTTTTCTATGGATTCGTTTAAAAGCGCGGCAAAATCACCTTTGTTTTTCGGTGCCTCGATAAGAGGCGCGTCTATTTCTTCCGACGCGACGCTCATATCCTCGTAAGAATTAACCGCGCGTCTTGCGGTTACGTTTATAAGCGGCTTTTCCATATTGGCGTTTATTAGCTGAGACGTGAGCGCGGCCTGTCTTTGAAGTTCGTCCCGTAAATCTTTTGCTCTTTCAAGTTCTCTTTTTATTTCTTCCGACATGGCGCGACTTTCCGACATTTCTTTTCTGAGTCTGTCTTCAACGGCTCTAACTTCCTTTACTCGATAAGACAAGTCTTCGTCTAAAATCTTTGCGTCTTTCATAAGTCTGTCAAATCTGTTGACGTGACCGCCCATTCGCTCTATAGCCTGCTCGCTTGTTCTTTCCATTTCATTCTTTAAAGACTCCATCGAAACTTTAAGCGCATTACCGTCAGCGTTATTTCCGCCTTTACCGCCTTGATAACGGGCAAAGAGCAAAAGAGCCGCTCCCAAAAAAATAAGAAGTCCCATAATTTCCGCAATCATATATGCACGCTCCAATAATTCATTAACATAAAAGGCGAGGAAAATACCCCGCCTAACCTATGGAAAGTATTTTATTTTTAAGCACATAAACAAGAGCCTGCGTCCTATCCGTTACGCCTAATTTTTTAAATATGCTTGTAAGATGATTTTTAACGGTCTTTTCGCTTACGCAGAGTCTATCGGCAATTTCTTGATTGCTTAACCCCTCGCCTATGCAAGAGAGCACATCCATCTCCCTCGCGGTAATTCCTGCGGGTCGGTGCTTTTTGCAGAGCAATCGCGTTTTTTCGACGCTGCCCTCGCCGTTTGCCCCGATGCGTTCGGCTATTTTGGGGTATACGTAAGCGTTGCCGCCGTTTACCACGTGAATGGCGTGAATTAACACATCCGGCTCAACGTCTTTTAAAATATAGCCCAGCGCGCCGTTTTTTAAAAGTTCCAAAATGTAATTGTCGCCATCGTGAATGGTCAGCGCGATTATTTTTGTGGAAACTTTTTTGCTGCTGAGTTCTTTTGCCACTTCAATCCCGTTTTTCACCGGCATATTTATATCCAAAAGCAAAATATCAGGCATAAGCTTTTGCGTTTGTTTAATCGCGTCCTCGCCGTCTTCCGCTTCGCCTACGACTTCCAAATCATCCTCGTATGAAAGCACGCGTCTTATTCCTTCGCGAAGAAGGGCGTGGTCGTCGGCTATAAGTATTTTTATCATAAGTATCACCCCGTCATACGCGTACTTCAAAGTGACCCGGCTCTTTTTGCTCCGTTTCTTTTTTGCGACGTACTTCCTTTGGTTTCTGCTTTTCCGCGGTTTGGGATTTATAATTGTTCAAAACGTTTCGCGGCTTGGTTGAAACCGTCGCAGTAACGGGTTCTTCTACGGCTTCGGCAAACGAAGACAAATCGCTTTTGGAAAAGGAATTTTTATTATTTTTATCTCGTATCAAAAATTTCTGTGCCGCGTATACTAAAAGCGCCAACACGGATACAACGGTAAACCCCCAATAGAGCGCGCCGTGACTCGTGTCTGCGTCCTTTACCCTAAACGGCGGAGATTGAGCCGTTTGAGCCGCGTTTTGGCTTGTGTTCGCGTCGTTTTGAAATTCTTTTAAGTCTATGTATTTGTCTTGAGTTTTTTCCTGCGCGTCTTTTGCTTTAGGCGCGGAAGTTGCGGCATCTGCCGTTCTTGCCGCTTGATTTTCGCCCTTTTGCGCTTTGTTTATGTTTCCTTCGACTTGAGTGTTTCTCGAATCGTCCTTTGTGGTCGTAGTCTTAGACAATGCGCCGCTGCCCTTTGCTACCGCGTCTTTTGCCTTTTGCTCATTTATTTCGTCGGCAGACTTTGGACCAAAACTTTTAGGACGCGGCATTTCTGTCACGCTTCCGCCGCCTTCAAGCACAACTTTAGGCGCTGACGGAGGAGTGGGGGGCGTAGGCGGTGTAGGAAAAGTAAGAGCCATCAGACAGCCTCGTTTATCTGGAGATACGACGCGGCTAGGGTATAAATCCCTTCGCCGTAATCTTCCCTTATATCGGGACGAATTAAAACCTTCGGGAAAAACTTTTCGTCTATATCTTTTAAGACAATTTCTTTTATTCTATCGTAGTCGTTCACGCGAAGTTTCTCATTATAAAGAATAACGTAGTTTGGATTTAAAACACGCGTTGTAAGGGAAAGCGCGCGCGCCGCGTTTTCTATCGGATCATTCGTGTTTATCTCTTTGCCGATATTGCCCGCAAAACCGTCTCTGCCAAGATACGGCTTGCCGTTAAAGAAAATCCCTATGTGGGAAGAATCATTCTTCCAAGATACGCCGACTGTTACGTTTTCGTTTACGGCAATACCTTCAAGCTTTGCCGCGCCGATAATCGCCGCCTCTATATCGCGCGTAAGCACAACGGTTCTTTCCATTTTCGCCGAAAGCGTCTCTTTAAGCGCGATGCCGTTCAAGGAGGCGTAAGCGGGCGTATAAAAAATCCCCTTTAGTTCTTCGCCGTCAAGACCCAGAATTATATATGAAATATTCGGAAAATTTGTTAAAACGGGCATAATCGAATTTTGCAAAAATTCCAGATTGACGGTGTCGATTAAATCTTCAGAGCCCGAAATAACATCTCCGAAGAGGTTGACTACAAAAGTGGTCAGCTTAAATCCGGCGCCCTCCGGGGTGATATACGCGCCTAACGCCAAATGTCTTTCCGAATTTAAGCGGTATTGACGCGCGGGGCGACCGCCTATTGAGAGCGTTTCTTCTACGAGTTCCACTTCTCCCTTTGCGATAAGAGCGTCTAAATGAGCGTTCACAGTAACGACGCTAAGCCCCGTTTCTTTTGCAAGATTGGGTTTGGAAGACTTTTTTAAGCGTCTTAACGCGCAAAGTATAAGCTCTTGGTTTTTCTCACGCATATCTTTCTTATCCATAACGCCCTCCGAACAAACTTTTTAAGGTTATTTTACAATATATGCGTATAATTGTCAAAATTTAAATTAAAACTCTCCGCAAATTATTTGTAACAATTTACAGAGAGTTTTACAAGTATATTTACCGTTTCATATTTACGGCGGTTTCAATCATTTCGTCCGTTACGGTAACGACTTTCGTGTTCGACTGAAAACCGCGCTGTGTTATAATCATATCCGCAAATTCGTTGGCAACGTCCACGTTAGACATTTCGGTTGCGCCCGCGGTTATGGTTGCACCGAAAGCGTCCGCCGAGCCTATAGACGGCGCGCCGGAATTCAGGCTTTCAATATAAAGGCTTGTTCCGTTTTTTAAAAGCCCGGGCGAATTGACAAAATGCGCCACCGCGACTTGCGCTTCCGCTTGACGCACATCGTTTGTATATATGCCCGTGATTATGCCGGAATTGTCTATTTGAATTTCTTTAAGCACGCCCGCGGTGTTGCCGTTTCCTTGGGAGTTGACGGTAGTGCTTCCCGCAAATTGCGTAAGTTCCGAAAAATCAAGATTTACATTTTGAACAGCGGGAGCCGCCGGAGCTGCGGGAACCGCGCCTTCTGTCGGCGTGGGCGCGGATTCCGCGGGGAATGTAAGCGTAAGAAGTCCGCTTATATCGGGCGCTGTTTCGCTGGTTGAAGACGAAACGAGTTTACCCGCAGAATCAAACTGTATCTCAGCCGCGTTTAAGGACGCGGTTATTGTATTTCCGTTTGCGTCCGTAAGCTCTGTAGTTGTGGTGTCGCCCTTTTTTAAACCGGTGCTCGGCGAAAGCGATACAAGCCATTTATTTGCGGAATTTACAACTCCGTCTGCAATTTCGCCTTCGCGCGAAAAGTATATGGGGATTTGATGAGTATTCCCGTAGCTGTCGTATATCTTCGCGGTTGTGACTATCGGCAGACTGCTCCCGATTTTGTAAGAGCCTTCCTCAACTATCCTGGTTGTTTGGTCGCTTAATGTAAGCGTTATCGGGTTTTCCTCCGTCGCGACGACTTCTCCGGATTCGCTCGCGCTTCCGCCGTTTATACCCGTCACAAGAGGAATATCCGCGTCAAGATTGTATAAATAATCGACGTTGTCTGTGGCTTTCGCCGGCATTTCCTGCCCTTTTGTTACTTTTATATCGCCGACCGCGCCGGTCGTGTCTATCACGCCGTCAGTCGCCGTCCATCCTTGCACAAAATGGCCGCTGCCGGGGAGCACGTAATTTCCCGCCGCGTCAAACTCAAACGCGCCGTCCCTTGTATAATACGTTTGACCGTTCTTTTGCACCACGAAAAGCGCGTCGCCCGAGAGCGCCAAATCCGTATTTTTTCCGGTAGAAAGCGGCGCGCCGTCGCGAAACATTAAATCCGTGCTCCCGACGTAGGCGCCAAGCCCGATTTGTTTTGGATTGGTGCCGCCCACATTTCCTCTGCCGCCGGTCGCCCCCGATAAATTTTGCGAAAGCATATCCGAAAAAGTGACGCGGCTAGACTTAAATCCCACGGTATTTACATTTGAAATATTATTGCCGATAGCGTCCATTCTGACTTGATGGCTCTTGACTCCGGATGCTCCGGTATATAGCGCGCGCATCATAATTTGCGTTCCCCCATTAAAATATTTTGTATTCGTTTTAGAAGTTACCTTTGGTTATTTAAACGTTGTCTACCACCGCATATTATACCACAATGAGAGGTTATTGCAAGAAGTATACGAAAAGAATTTTAGTTCCGCGCAAAGAACGGTGTGGTCTTAAATTCCCAATTTAATGTTTTCTATAATCTTTGTTAATCTTTCCATTTTTTCTGCGGCGACAGCGTTTAGTTCTTCGAGTTCCGTCACCGAGGCGGCGGAAGTTTCGATTTCCTCAAAACCTGCCGAGAGACTTTCTTTGAGATTTTTCATACGATTTTCAAAGTTTTCTTCAAAATTCGAGATTTTCACCTCAAGCCCTTGATTTTTTCCGAGTATGGTTTCGATATCGCTAACGTCCGTCAAGAGAAGTTTTAACACCGCGTCCGAATTTGAGAGCCCTTCTTGCGTGTTTTCCGCAAGTTTTCTCACTTCTTGCGCCACAACGGCAAACCCTCGTCCGGCTTCTCCCGCTCGCGCCGCCTCTATAGCGGCGTTTAACGCGAGTAAATTCGTTTGCGCCGCTACTTCGCCTATAAGTTTTAAAACTTCGTTGATTTTCTTTGTATTCTCGCTAAGCAGCGCAAGCTTCGGAGCTATGTCGTGGTTTTCGTTCATCAGCGCGGCAAACATCGTATTTTGTTCGTTCATAGCTTCCGACAAATCACCCACCACTTGACGAATGTTTTTGACACATTCCCCGACGCTTCCCATAGCGGCGGTAATCCCCGGCATCTTAGCTTGATAGCCGCGCATCATATCTATAAGGTCGTCTTTTAAAGCTCCCGCATACGCGCTTGCGCCTATTACGCGACGCGAGAAAAAGTCCATACAACCGGCGTAATTTTGAGCGAAATTGTCGATATATTCGTCGCTGAAACTTACCCCCGAGGGGACGTGGTAGAAAAACACGGCGGTAAGAGTTTCGTTTATATGCAGTCCCGAAATTTCCCCGAAACTTGAATATCCCGCGACAGCTACGCCTTCAAATTCGTCTATATGACGAGTTTCGTCCGCGTACATAAGACGGCGGGACAAGCAGTCGTTCAATACGCCGCCGATTGGTTTGGGTTTTCCTTTTTCGTAGCGTCTTAAATCTTCCGCAAGCGTCTTTTCCAGCGAAGTGCGCTTTAGCAGATAGAGTTTTTCGCCCGTGGCGATGTCGCAGAAAAAGTAGACTCTCCCCGTTTCTTCGTCTATACTCATCAGATTTCGTATATAATTTTCGCCGCGAATATCGGAGGCGAAAGTGTAACGCTCCAAAGCCTTGTTCAGCGCGGGCAAACTATCCGCGCGCAATTTCTTTTTCAGCGCGTCCGTAAAGGGAATTGTCCCGTCTTCCGTCACCACGGTTTCAATATAGCGCAGGGAAGTGTTCGCTTCTCCTATGGTGAACGAATCGTTTATGCGGTCTGCCGCTTGGGTTTTAAAGATGCCGTAACGATAATCGTGTTTTAAGCGGATAAATGTTATGACCGCGTGGTGCTGCAAAGTTTTTGCGCCGTCGTAAATATAGGTGTTTTGAAAATCGAGTTTGCCCCCTGCGCTGCCGCCGATATAGGGGCAGGGAAATTTGCCGGAATTAAACATCGCCTGCATAACAAATGTTTCGCAAGAGGAAACGCCGTCAACATACACAAACGCGAAAGTGTGGTTCACGCTTACCCTAAAGGGAAGATTTATTTTTGCAATCTCTCTTTCAAGAGCGGCGACGCGCTCGCTCGCGGTAAGTTTTACGTCGCCGCGTCTTAAATCATCGTTTGGCAGAGGAACGGATACGGTATGCACGGCTTCTATCATACGGCGCGAATACACCTGCAAAAGCGCGCGGCTGCGGTTTTCGTCCGCGGGGCGGTAGATGGTGCGGTCGCTCTGTACGCGGCAAAGTTCGCCCGCAGTCGTAAGCATTATCAGTTTTGCTCCGTTAAGTTTTCCGCGAATTTTCGCGGCGACCGAATCAAGCGTTAAATCCGGCGATACGAAAGCGAGAACAAACGCGGCGCCGTCTGCGACATTTAACGCGTCGTCAAGTTTAGACGTAGAGAGGTCGCTATCCGTAAGGTACGACGCTTTCATATCGGGCAAATCGGCGTATGCTCCGACTTTTTCTCCGAGAAACCTTTGAGAGGGCGCGGTAAAATTCGCCGCGCCGCTTTTATTGTCGTTTGAACCAAGAAAATTAAACATAAAATGCACCTCACAGGGTAAGTTTTAAAATGCCGTAAATCAGTATTATTTTTTCGTTAGAAAAAATAATTTCATTCGTCAGCATTTCAACAAAGCGTGCGGGAGGAGGGAGATTTAGACTCCCCCTTCCTCCGATTGACACCCCCACTTTAGAAGTGGGGGACATCTAGCTTTGTTATATATCTTGTTATTGATATTCTATATGGTTATAAATTTTCCTGCAACAATAAATTCAAATGTTAGTCGTAAAATTTGCCGCTGTCAAAAAAAATTGCTTGACAAGCGATAAATTTTTATGCTATACTCTCTAAAGCGTTGAAAACGTGGGCGATTAGCTCAGCTGGGAGAGCGCTTGCCTTACAAGCAAGATGTCAGCAGTTCGAACCTGTTATCGCCCACCATTTTTATTTTTAAGGCCCGGTAGTTTAGTTGGTTAGAATGCCGCCCTGTCACGGCGGAGGTCAGGGGTTCAAGTCCCCTTCGGGTCGCCACTTATGCTAGCGTAGCTCAATCGGTAGAGCAACTGACTTGTAATCAGTAGGTTGGGGGTTCAATTCCTCTCGCTAGCTCCA
>JAGBKP010000015.1 GCA_017635875.1 Selenomonadaceae bacterium
ATGCACGGCGGGCTTTTATCCGCCCGCGAAAACGCCGCAACCGAAGAAGAAATGGACGCGTTTATAGAAAAGCTCAGAAAACTTCACGAAAAAAATCCGCGCATACCAATATACGCTTTTTACGTTTTGCCGCGAATGTCGCCCCAATCAACCGTAGAGGACCACAAAGAGCGAGAAGCCATAATGGATTTGTCGCGGCTTATGGGGAAAAAACATTTCGGGCTGCCCGTGGACGACGCAAAAATAGACGCGCTCGTCGGCAAAATCAGCGACGAACATTTGACGAATTATATTGATAAAATCGACTCAAGCACACTTTTTGCTATGAAACTCGCGCTCCTTGCAAACGAGGGCGTTATCAAAAGACTGATACTCTCGCAGGACGACGGCGAGCCGTACAGCATACCCAATATCGAAAAGGAAAAAATAAAAAATTTTTTGACGGAAAACAAAATAGACAAATCGAAGGTATTTATAACCCACGGCGCGGACGAAATCGCCCTCACCCTATTAGCGGAGATAAAAGCGAAAGAAGCGGGGCTTTCTCCAAAAATCTATGTGGAATATAACGACGAAAAAACGAAAAAACGCGTTATGCCGTTTATGGCGGTAAGTTTGGAGGATTGCGTCAAAGAAAAATTAGATATGCTCGGCGCAGAAGAAACACAAACGCCTAAAGAGGCAGATTTTACGCTATACATAAGCGCAAACTCCACCGATACAATGAACACGAGAAAAAGGAGCGTTGAAGATATTTTGACGCTCGCGGAGGAAAACGAAGTTGCCCTTGTAGATTTAAGCCAACATTATCGCTATGCGGAAATTCTTTTGCCGCTCTTAATAAACGAAAACTTTCCCATAAACAAGCTCTTGACTTACGCGGGGTGGAACACGGCGAGCAACTCTATAGGCACCGCGCTTGCAACGGGCGTAATGTTTAGCGCGCAAACAAAAAAGGCGAAGAACGACGACACAATTCTTCGCGCGTATTATTATCGGCTGACCTTTTTAAACAACCGCATATTGGAGGACGCTTATTATCTTAAGGACGTAATCGACCTTGTAAACGTTTCGCTTATAAAAGAGGGGTACAAAAACACGGCGGATTTGGATTTAAGGCAAAACGCCAAATACGCGGACGCCTCTCTTACTTCCGCTATGGAAAAGCGAATAGACTATTACAAAAACACGAAGTCTTTTAAACTGCCTATAGCCGTAAAACTAAAGGAAGATACAAAAAATTTAAGAATAGCGGATATAAAAACCGAGATGTACTTCCCATGGCCGCGAACTTTTGAAATTCGACTTGAAAACAACATAAATCTTGAATTTACCGACTGACGCCGTATTGATAAAACGCGCATATAATGCCGACAGGAGAGCGAGGGCGAGGCGGTGAATAATACTTATAACGGAGGGGAGAAAGCGTGACTGTCGAAGAAAACATATCAAATGGGAAAAAAGCGTTGCAAAGTATTATAAAAAATCAAAAAGATGTAAAAAACGCTATGCGTCGCGATGATATAGGCAATATTGATTTTATATGGGGCATACCGGGAAACGGAACAAGATTTAAACACGGGTATGGATTATCCCATATTATAGCAAAACGAGATTTTGAAACCGGCGATGGCGTTGAGGTCGCAAATAAATTGGTTGAAGTAATCGCAAAGGGTAGTGATATAGACCGACAAAATGCGTCACACGGAAGCGGCGAATATCGCATAAGAATCCATTTTGATGAATTTACGGCGGTATTAAGCGCGGCAACAGAAGAACGTAATTCTTGGCTTTTGACAGGTTGGGAAAATACCAAAGTCAAATCCCACGAAAAAAAGAAAGCAATGGTTAATGCTCGTGGTGAAGGTAACGATTCATCCACGGCTACTGCCGCTACGCCTACGCTTACTCGTCGCAGCGGAGAAACCATCGCTGTTGTTGACTCTAATATACCACAAATAGAGCCTGCAAGCAAGGAAAAAATAGAGAATAAGAGGTTTACTGACTGACGCCGTATTGATAAAACGCGGCGCAAGCGCCTTCCGCGGACACCATACACGCGCCTATGGGGTGAGCGGTTGTGCAAACTTTTCCGAAGAGCGGACAGCTTGAAGGCTCTATCGCGCCTTTTAAAACGTCGCCGCATCTGCAAGCGGGGTTTGCTTTTCCTTCGATTTTTGGCATATTGAATTTTTTTCTCGCGTCAAAAGATGCAAATTCGTCTTTTAAATCAAGCCCGCTGTTTTTTAATACGCCGATACCTCGCCATTCGGAATCTATCGGCGTCATATAACGATTAACGAGTTTAACCGCGCCTGGGTTGCCCTCTTTTTTCACTACGCTTTTATACGCGTTTTGAAAAAAGGGCGACCCTTTTTTGCATTCTTCGATAATTGTATAAATCGCCGTCAATATTTCCTTTGCGGTAAATCCCGCCACAACGCCGCTTATGCCTTTTTGGGCAAGTTTTTCAAGTTTTTCCGTTCCCGTTATCGCCGTAACGTGACCGGGGTAAAGGTAAGCGTCCGCGCTATCCGCCATAGCAAGATAAGCCTCGTCCATAGTTTTGTTTGCGGTTAAAAGAGAAAAATTGTTTACATTTTCCTTTTCGGCGTTTTTTAACGCTATGCAAGAAGAAGGCGTCGTCGTTTCAAAACCGACGGATAAAAATACGACTTCTTCATTCGTATGCTTTTTCGCGTATTTGAGCGCGTCTAAAGGAGAATATACGATTTCAACCTTCGCGCCGTTTCGCCTTGCGTCTGAAAGAGTTTCGTCGGACCCCGGCACTCTCATCAAATCTCCGAAAGTAAAAACGGCGGCTCCTTTTTTCGCAAGATAGAGAGCCTCGTCTATATAACTTACGGGAGTTACGCAAACGGGGCAACCGGGGCCTGATATAAGTTTTACGTTTTCAGGCAAAAGCGAACGCACGCCAAGGCGAAAAATCTCATGCGTATGCGTGCCGCAAACTTCCATTATGCGAATGTTTTTGCCGCTGTAATTTACGATTTTATTCTTTAATTCTTCGATGTCCATAATGCTCCTCGTCATAAAATCCATAATTTCTTTTCAACAAAGTCTTCCTTTTGATGTCAAGGTTTTTATCTTACAACATACAATAGCACATTATATGTGTAAAGTAAAGGATACAACCGCCGTTCTTTATTTGACAATACGCCAATCTAGTGGTATTATTGAAAACCGAAGATTTTATATGAAAATTGCTTAAATTTTAGGAGGATATTTGTTTATGATAGGTATTAAAAACGTTGTGGCGATTGTTTGCGGCGGGGGTCCCGCGCCCGGCATCAATTCCGTTATCTCAGCCGTTACAAACGAAGCCAACAGAAAAGGTTGGGAAGTCCTTGGTATGTACGACGGATTTTCACGCCTTGCGCGCGGCGAAAAAAATTATGTTCGCCTTGATTTTAACAATGTCAGCGGCATACACCTCACCGGCGGCTGCATTTTAAAGATGTCCCGCTTTAACCCCACGAAAAAAGAAGCGGACCTTCGCACCGTTGTTGAAACTCTTACCGAACTCGGCGTAACTCATCTTGTCACCATAGGCGGCGACGATACTGCGTACAGCTCCACTGCCGTGTCCGAATACGCGCGCAAAATGGGACGCACCATAAACGTCGTCCACGTACCGAAAACCATTGACAACGATTTGCCTCTCCCGGAAGGTATCCCCACTTTTGGTTTTGAAACCGCCCGCGCCTTTGCGACTACGGAAATTCAAAACTTAATCGAAGACGCTCGCACCACCAACAATCGTTGGTACTTTACGATAGCTATGGGAAGAACCGCAGGTCACCTTGCGCTTGGTATGGGTCGCTCCGCAGGCGCGGCTGTCACCATTATCCCCGAAGAATTTCCGCAGGAAAGAATCCCCCTTCAGCAAGTTGTCGATATTTTAACCGGCTCTATCGTAAAGCGTCGTCTTGTCGGTAAAAACTACGGCGTAGCGGTTATCGCGGAAGGCGTTATCGAAAAAATCGCGGAAGATGATTTCAAAGCCTTCGGCGACATAGTGCTTGACGAACACGGTCATATTCGCTACAGTGAGCTTGACTTCGGTCAGATTTTAAAGCAAGCCGTGTTAAGAGAAATGGAAAAACTCGACATAAACATAGCCATAGTAGATAAGGAAATCGGTTACGAACTTCGTTGCACCGCGCCTATCGCGTACGATATAGACTACACGAGAAACCTTGGCTATGAGGCTATGCAATTCCTCTTTAGGGGAGACAGCGCCGCGATTATAACCATTCAGGAAAATCAAGCCGTGCCTATGCGTTTTGACGAAATTCGCGACCCCGAAACGGGAAAAACGAAAGTTCGCAAGGTAAATATCCATTCGGTGCAATATAAAATCGCGAGAGGTTTTATGATGCGTATCGAAAAAGAGGATTTAGACGATCCCGGCCTTGCAAACGCCTTCAAAATGGAGCGCGAAGAATTTAAGAATCGTTATTCCTATCTTTTTGACGGGGAATAATAAGATATGTATAAAAAATGTCGGCTTATGTCGGCATTTTTTTATTTTAAAATAAATGTTTTATTTCATTGAAATTTTTGTTATAATGCGTGTGTGTATTGATTTTTAGGAGGTTTATATATGAAGTCATATTCTTACAGTCCGCAAAATGTCTGCTCTAAAAAGATTACGTTCGATTTAGACGGCGGCAAACTAAAAAATATTGATTTTACCGGCGGTTGCCCGGGTAATCTCTCCGCTATAAGCAAACTCCTGGAAGGCAAAGACGCAAAGGAAACCGTCGCTATGCTAAAGGGACATAAATGCGGCGCAAAACCTACCTCTTGCGCCGATCAACTCGCTATAGCGGTTGAGCAGGCGTTAAGCGAATAAGTATAACAAACTGCATTAAATCGTTTACTTTAGCTTATTTTTTTATTAAAGTTTTTTCTCTCTCTTTTTTTCAAAAAAGAGAGAGAAAGAAAAGAAAGTAGAATTATTCGTTTACTATGCAATCGGAGGATATTATGAGAAAGCATATTAAAAATAACGTTAGCTGGGTAGGCTATATCGACTGGGAGCTTGAAACCTTTCACGGCGACGACTACTCCATTATGAACGGCTCAAGTCAAAACGCGTATCTCATCGAAGAGGAAAAGACAGTTCTCATCGACACGATTTGGACTCCTCACAGATTTGATTTTGTGGAGAATTTGAAAAGCGAAATAGATTTAAAGAAAATAGATTTTATAGTGGCAAATCACGGCGAATGCGACCACTCCGGCGCGCTCACCGCTCTTATGGACGAAATCCCCGATACTCCCATTTATTGCACGGCGCTTGCGGTAAAGAGTTTGGAGGGGCAATACGGAAAACGCGGTTGGAATTTTAAAGTCGTAAAAACGGGCGACAGCGTAGACATCGGAAACGGCAAAAAACTTGTCTTCGTTGAGATGCGTATGCTTCATTGGCCCGATTCTATGGCGACTTATATGACGGGCGACAACATCTTATTCTCAAACGACGCTTTCGGTCAGCATTTCGCGGTCCCCGAACTCTTTAACGACAAGGCTAATCAGTGCCTGCTTTGGAAAGAGGGGATAAAATATTTCGCAAATATTTTAAACCCCTTCGCGCCCGTGTTAAAAAAGAAACTCGAAGAAATCAAGGGTATGAACTTAACCTTTGACATAATAGCTCCGTCGCACGGCGCGATTTGGCGCGATAATCCCATGCAAATAGTGGAAGCGTACGAAAAGTGGGCGGACGCGTATCAAGAAAATCAAGTAACGGTCGCATACGACACTATGTGGGAAGGCACGACAAAAATCGCTCACAAAATAGCGGAAGAAATTCATAACCAAAGCCCCGAAACCGTTGTAAAAGTCTTCAACATAGCAAAAGCGGACAAGAACGAGATTTTGACCGAAGTCTTTAAATCAAAAGCCATAGCGGTCGGCTCTCCCACCGTCGGCAACAGCATCTTGTCAAGCGTTGCGGGCTGGCTTGAATATTTAAAACAGCTTAAGTTCAAAAACAAAAAAGCTGCGGCTTTCGGTTGCTACGGCTGGAGCGGCGAATCCGTAAAGAAACTTCAAACGGAACTTGCCGCGGGCGGGTTTACGGTAATAGATGAAAACGTCCGCTCGAACTGGAATCCTACCGAAGAAGATTTCGCCCAAGTAAAACCTTTAGTTGAAAATTTATTGAAATAGTATTTTTTAAAACCGTACTTTTCTTTTTCTCTTTTTTTGTAAAAAAAAGAGAAAAAGAAAAGTACCAAAAGAAAAAGAGAAAAAAACTTTAATAAAAAAATAGTATTAAGAAAACCGAAGCCGGTTTTCTTAATACTATTTTTTATTTTTATTGCTCAATATTGCTTATCGTTTCCGTGACAAAAACTCCGTATGAAGTTTTTGCTTTCATAGCGTCCGCTATTTTGTTTGCCGACTCTATATCTTTGGCAACCGCAAAGACGACGGAGCCGGAGCCTGTCATCTGCGCAAAAATCGCGCCTTCTTTAATCATAATCTCTTTATATTCGTTTATTTCGGGATATTCCTTTGCAATAGGAGCTTCCAAAACGTTTCCCATCATTGAATAAATATTTTTTACGTCGCCGTTTTTTAAAGCGGCTATAATTCCTTCATTATCGGGACGCCTTACAACGGGCGTATTGTCGTACATTTTATAGGCGTGCGGCGTCGATACCGAAAACGCGGGTTTTATTAGCGTCAAGTAAGTTTTGGGAAAATCTGGAAGTCTTTTTAAAATTTCGCCGCGTCCCGTTGCAAACTGCGTGCCGCCCGTTACGCAAAAGGGAATGTCCGAGCCGATTTTTGCGGATATATCCGCAAGTTTTTCGGGCGAAGCGTTAAGCGAAAATATTTCGTTCATACCGCGAATAACCGCCGCCGCGTCTGCGCTGCCGCCGCCAAGACCCGCGCCCATCGGTATGCGTTTCGTTAAATCTATCTTTACTCCGCCTTTAACGTTAAATTCGTCAAACATCAATTCAGCCGCTTTATAACATAGATTGCTTTCGTCTGCGGGAAGTTCCGTATTATCAATCGCAAGCTCTATTCCCGCGTCTTTTTTCTCTATGTCTAAATCGTCGTGCAAACCGATAGACTGCATTATCATAGCGACTTCGTGAAATCCGTCCTCGCGTGTTCCCAAAATATCAAGCGTTAAGTTTATTTTAGCGTAAGCCTTAAACAGCATATAAATACCTCAATAATTATTCATACGGGTTAGAGGAGCGGTTAAATCCATATGTCCCGCTATGGTTTCGACTTCTTTGCCTTCGACCAAAATTTGAACGGACTTAATCTCGTTAAACTCCGTCAAAGTGTTGACGATGGACGCTATCATAAGTTCTTCGCCCGTAGAGCCGCCGACGAAATATTTTACTATATCTCCGGAAAAATCTACCGTCGCAACGCCGTCTTTAACTTGTACGCTTTTTAGTTTCGTCTTTTTGGGGATAATAGTTATTGTCCCTTTTTTGTCCGTACCTTTTAAGAGTTCCTTCATCGCCGATTTATATTTGTCCTTCTCTAGAACTTTCACTTTTTTGGTAACGGCGATAAGTTTCGTTCCCTCTTCGTTGGGGAAATAGTATTTTAAGGTAATTTCCTTCGCTTCTTCCTTTTTTGGCTGTTCTTTTTGAACGCTTGGTTTCGGTTTTTCCTTCGTTTCCTCGATTTTTTTCTCCGGCTCTTTCGTTTCCTTTGTTTCGTCGTCGCAACCGCTCGCGGCGAAGGCAAAGACGCAAATCGCCAAACATAGCGTCAACTTTAATAATTTCATTTATGTTACCTCTCAAAAATTATTCGGAAAAATATCTTGCGATGCCTTTTACTATGGCTTCCGCTAATTTGTTTTGATAATCTTCGTCGGTTAAGAGTTCTTCTTCTCTTGGATTTGTTATAAACGCAAGTTCCAAAAGCGTCGCGGGCTTATCCGAATTTTTTATCACATAAAAATTAGCCGTTTTAACTCCGCGATTAGTAAGACCGCCCGCCGCCGCCAATTCTTCGTTTATAAGGGACGCTAGTTTTTTTCCTTTAGAAGAAGTCGCGAAGTAATATGTTTCCATACCGTGCGCCGTAGGACTTGCAAAAGCGTTGCAATGCACGCTTACGAATATATCGGTTTCCGGCGCGTAATTTCCCACATTTACGCGGGCGCGAAGTTCTTGCGGAGCGGTGGCGTTCCAGCCGTATACGTCTTTATCTGTTTCGCGCGTCATTCTGACGCTTGCGCCGTTTGAGGTTAAAATATCGCGTACTTTTAACGATACGGAAAGAGCGACGTCACATTCGCGCGCGCCGGAGGGCCCTATCGCGCCCGAATCGCTTCCGCCGTGTCCCGGATCCAGCACAACAGCGCGTCCCTTAATGCCTTCTATCGTTGCTTTTTGCTTTTTAACGGGCTTTTTTATGTCTATTACCAATCGATAGGGCTTTTTTGCGCGCTTGTCGCGTTCCATAGTATATACTTTGTAATTGTCCGTAAGGTCTTCGTTTAATTCAACGGCGATTTGCGTAAGTTTTTCGCCGACTTCTTGCACTTTTATCTTGTTTACCAAGGGATTTTTTACGTTTATAATTCTGTCGAGTTTGCCGGGCTCGGTATCTTTTAAGCGCACGGCAAGGCGAGTTTTTAAATACGGCTTTACTATTGTTTCGTATTTGACGTCTTTGCCGCTCATACCGATTTCTATGCGAAAAACTTCGTCTCCGCTCTCTTCCGTTACTGTAGAGGTCTTAAAATAATTAAGCGTATGACTCGCCAAAGTGTATTTAGGCGCACATAAACACAGCGCAAACATCAAAAAAACTACAAAAAATCGAATAGGCACCTAATCACTCCTTTCCCGCAAATCTTTTCTTTAAAACTATGATTATCCTAAGGATAAAAAGCACGAACCAAATGCCGAAAGTTCCGATATAAACCTTATCGAAAAGCGTTAAATTGCTAAAATCCAAATCGTGAAAAATCCAAAGCGCCAACAGCAAAATAAGTACGTCCAGATAATTTAGTGCCTTTTTCATAACTGCCCCCATCCGTAAGCTCTTGCCTCTTCCATGGCGTTTTTAACGATTTCTTCCCTGTAAATCTCAATATCTTCTTCAGCCTTTATCTTATCGCGCAACTCGTATTTAAAATTTGCCCCGCGCGCGTTAAAATCCTGCGCCATAGCCGAATACGCTCTGTGCGCTCTCTCGTTGCCGTCGTTTATAACGCGTTTCATAGCGTTAAGACGAAGTTCCTCTTTAAAAATCCAACGCATCTCCGCTCGGGTGAGTCTTCTGTTTAATCCGTCCTGCGGTTTTGTCACCTTAAACGGAAAAATATTTTCTTCTGTTACTTCCTCTAAATCGTTTTCTATAGCGATTTCTTCGTTTATCCCTTGAATTTCCGCAATATCTAAAGCGACGGGACGTGTTAAAACGGAAAAAAGCAAAATAACGAAGACGAGCAATATTTTTTTCTGCAAACAATCTATTATGCGTTTTTTAGTTATAAATTCTCGAAATAAGGGCATATTTGAGATTTTTTTCAAAGATAAATCTTTTGCCGATAAACCGCGAATATCCTTTAAAGAAGCAAAAATACCTTTCAAACGAGCTAAAATTTTTTCCATAAATTTTAAAATCCTCTGCTACACGAATAGAGCTATTTTATCAGATATTTGTTAAGAAGTCAAAAATAAGGGACAGGAAAATTAAAAAAATATCAATATGAAAAATAAAAACCTCGCAAATCCTTTTATAGAATTTGCGAGGTTTTTTATTTAATTGCAAGATAAAATTTATCCCAAGATAACAAGAGAATCGCCTGCGGCTACGTTGTTTCCGGCGTCCACGTTAAACGCCTTAACGGTGCCTGCCGCGTCTGCGGTGATTTCGTTTTGCATCTTCATAGCTTCCAATATGAGAAGCACGTCGCCGGCGTTTACGCTCTGACCGACTGAAGCAACGAGTTTAATAATTTTGCCCGGCATAGGAGCGTCAATGGAATGTTCGCCTGCGCCTGCGCTCTGCGCGGCTTTTTTAGGAGCTGCGGGAGCGGGAGCCGCTTTAGGCGCGGGAGCTGCGGGAGCAGGGGCTGCTGCGCGGGGAGCGGGAGATGCGCCTTTTACTTCTTCAACTTCGACTTCATAAGCGGTACCGTTTACGGTTACGTTAAATTTTTTCATTAAATTTTACCTCCATATAAAAGAGTATAATTTATTTAGCTTGACGAGCGGATATTGCCCAAATATCGTTGCGTTTAATCTTCACCGCGATTACTTTATCCGCATACATCGACTGAACTGCGGCTGTGATGGCGGCGATAACTTCTTTGTCTTTTTTGTCGGCCATAACTATTCTCCTTCCAAAGAGAAAAATAATTAAAGCGGAATATTGCCGTGTTTTTTGGTGGGTCCGATTTCTCGTTTGCTTGCGAGCGCGTTAAGAGCGGTGATGATTCTGGGACGCGTTTCTTTAGGCTCGATTACCATATCCGCATATCCGCGCTCCGCCGCTTTATAAGGCGTCGCAAATTCTTCGATATATTCTGCGGTCTTTGCTTCTTGGTCGGGGTCTTTTCTAAAGATAATATTCGCCGCGCCGGCAGGCCCCATAACTGCGATTTCGGACGTCGGCCACGCCATAACCTGATCCGCGCCGAGTTCTCGGCAGCACATCGCTATATAAGAGCCGCCGTAAGCCTTTCTCGTTATAACCGTAACTTTAGGAACCGTAGCTTCGCTATAGGCATAAAGCATCTTCGCGCCGTGACGGATAATTCCCAAATGCTCCTGATTTACGCCGGGCAAAAATCCGGGAACATCGACAAGGTTTACAAGAGGAATGTTAAACGCGTCGCAGAAACGAATGAAACGGGAGGATTTATCGGACGCGTCAACGTCTAGGCAACCCGCCATTACGTTCGGCTGATTCGCAATAATGCCCACGCTTCTGCCGTCGAAACGCGCAAAACAGCAGATTATGTTCTTCGCAAAATGTTCGTGTACTTCGTAAAATTCGCCGTTATCAACGATAGAGGCGATAATGTCTTTCATATTGTACGGCGCGTTCGGGTTGTCGGGGATTATGCTGTTAAGAGCCTCGTCCTGACGGTCGGGATCGTCGCCGGTTTCAACCCAAGGCGTATCTTCCATATTGTTGCTGGGGAGGAAAGACAAGAGATAGCGAATTTGCTTAATGCAGTCGTCCTCGTCTTCCGCCGCAAAATGCGCCACGCCGCTCTTAGTGTTGTGCGTCATCGCGCCGCCCAAAGCCTCCGCCGTTATCTCCTCCGCCGTGACGGATTTAATGACCGCAGGCCCCGTTATAAACATTTGACTGGTATTTTTTACCATATATATAAAGTCCGTAATGGCGGGGGAATAAACCGCGCCGCCCGCGCAAGGCCCCATTATGACGGAAATCTGCGGAATAACGCCGGACGCCGCCGTGTTGCGGTAGAAAATGCCCGCGTAACCGGAAAGCGCGTCAACCGCTTCTTGAATACGCGCGCCGCCCGAATCGTTAATACCGATGCAAGGCGCGCCCATTTTCATGGCTAAATCCATAACTTTCCAGATTTTATGCGCGTGTTTTTCGCCCAAAGAGCCGCCTTCAACGGTGAAGTCCTGCGCGTAAGCGTACACAAGACGACCGTCAACCGTGCCGTAACCCGTTACAACGCCTTCGCCGGGGAGTTCTTTTTTCTCCTGTCCGAAGTTCGTGCAACGATGTTTTACAAACATATCAAGTTCAACAAAAGTGTCTTCGTCAAATAATTTGGCGATGCGCTCTCTTGCCGTCATCTTGCCCTTTTCGTGTTGTTTTTCGATGCGGCTCTTGCCGCCGCCTTCCATAATGTGGGCTTTCTTCTCCCGCATCTGTTCTATTTTTTCCGCTACCGTAGCCAAATTTTACCCTCCTATAGCATTATAGGCATTTACAAAAACCTTACTTTCTTTTTCTCTTTTCTTTTTTGAAAAAAAGAAAAGAGAAAAAGAAAGTAACAAAGAAAAAGAGAAAAGAAAAAACTTTAATAGTTTAAAATTCTATATTTACAATGTTTTTATATTTTTTATTAAAATTCTTTTTCTTTCTTTTGGTACTTTTCTTTCTTTTTCTTATAAGAAAAAGAAAGAAAAGTACGGTTTTTATAATCAATCTCTCTGGCAAAGTTCCAAGAGAACGCCGTGGGTTGCTTTGGGGTGAATGAAAGCTATCATTGCGCCGCCCGCGCCTTTTCTGGGTTTTTCGTCGATAAGGCGAACGCCTTTTTCCTTTAAGTCCGCAAGAGCGTTTTCGATGTTATCGACGCGAAGGGCTATATGCTGTATGCCTTCGCCTTTCTTTTCGATATATTTAGCGATGGGGCTGTCCGCTTCCGTTGCAACCAAAAGCTCTATCTCGCTGCCGTTCGGAGTGGGGAAGAATCCCGTTGTAACCTTTTGCTCCGCGACGGTTTCTTCGCCGGTGCTCTTAAGTCCCAATGCGTTTTCATAAAACGCGCCGACTTCTTTTAAATCGTTCGCCGCGATACCGATGTGATCAACGCCTAAAATTTTAAACATAATTGACCTCCTATAATATTATGTTTATTTTAACATTTCTTCCATAAGGTTTTTAACGACGATATAAGGGTCTGCCTCGTGGCTTTGGAATTTTTCCACTTTTACCCTATCTTTCGTAAATTCTTCAAAAAAAAAAATTATCCTGCAAAATTTAAAATTTTTAAAAATTTTTTTAACTTCACCGTATTTTCCCCTTTTGTAATAATCAATAAAAATTTTAAAAGTTAAGTTGTATAATTTTAGTTGATACATTTCTCTCACCAAAAATATCCGCCGCAACAAATTTCTTGACAAAGATTATACGCTCGTGTATTCTAAATTCGGGAAAGTTGCTGTCGGTAAAAATCCCTTTGTGTTAGGGGCTATAGATAAATAACTGAACTGCCACAAGCGGGGAGAATTGTTTTTACGGTTCTCCCTGTTTTATAGTTGAAGATATTGATTTAAAGGTGTCACAATGGTATATTTTTTAAAATTTTGCGCAAGTTTCATTCTTCCTCCCGGGATTTTTTTTGTTGCGCTTTTTTTTATTTCTTTTTACGCTTACAAAAAATTGCGTCAAAAAACGCTCGCTCTTTTGATTTTCAGCGTAACTTTCGCTTTTTATCTAATATCCACAAATTTAGTCGCGGGATTTTTAATCGGAAGTTTGGAAGAAACATACAGCCCACCCGAAAAATTTGAGGGCGACGTTATCGTTATGCTGGGCGGCGGCGCGTTTGCGGACGTTCCCGATATAGACGGAGAAGGCGCGCTCTGCGCCGCGCCTTCTTCAAGGCTCTTAACCGCTTTAAGGCTTTACAAAAAAACCGGCGCGCCTATTTTGCTCTCCGGCGGGCAGGTTTACGAAGATTCGGGCGCGGAGGCAAAAATCGCAAAACGAACGCTTATTTCTTTAGGCGTGCCTGAAAAAGATATTATCGTAGAGGACAAAAGCGTAAATACCACGCAAAACGCGCGGTTTTCCGCGAAAATTATGCGTGAGAAAAAATTTAAACAGCCGATACTCGTAACGAGCGCGTTTCATATGCGCCGCGCTATGCTTAATTTTAAAAATATGGGTTACGAATGTGTTCCCGCTCCTTGCGATTATATGGCAAGCAGGCGGCGGATTTTCCATTACGCGAAACTTCGTCCGCAGTCTGAAAGTTTATATATGAGCGTCACAGTATTTCAAGAACTTTTAAGGACTTACGTAACCGAACTTACCGGGAGATAATTATGGTAAAAAAAATGACGGCCGGAGACCCGAAAAAACTTATATGGGGCTTCACTTGGCCGCTTATACTTGGGAATATGTTTCAACAGCTTTACGCCTTTGTCGATACTTTTATGGTGGGACGATTTTTGGGCGTAGGCGCGCTCGCTTCCGTCGGCTCTACCGGCGCGCTTATGTTTTTGGTGCTTGGGTTTGTAAACGGATTTACAACGGGGCTTTCAATAGTCACAGGTCAGCGTTTTGGCGCGAAGGACAGAAGCGGCGTAAGGGAGAGCGCGGCGGCAAGCGTAATTATAAGCGTTGTTTTCGGCGTATTTTTAACCGCGCTTTGCTCATATTACTGTATGGATATTTTAATAGCAATGGATACGCCAAAAGAGATTATAGACGGCGCGTACGATTTTATAATCGTTGTGTACGGCGGTATGCTTGCCTTTGTGCTTTTAAATCTGCAGATAAATCTTCTTCGCGCGCTCGGCGACAGCAAAACGCCAACATATATTTTGGCGGCGACGCTTACTTTAAATATAATTTTCGAGCCGATAGCGATTTTAGTTTTGCACGGCGGAATATTTGGCGCGGCGATAGCGACGATTATAGCGCAAATCTTGGGAAATCTTATGATAGCGTATTACATTCATAAAAAAGTCCCTCATCTTCACACGCGTTATACGGATTGGAGACCGTCGCTTTCAAATATAATCGAGCATATAAAAATCGCGTTTCCTATGGGTTTTCAACTTTCCATTATAGCGGTAGGCGCGGTAATACTTCAAATTGCGCTGAATAATTTAGGCCCCGTCGCCATAGCGGCTTACGCGGCGGCGCAGAAAGTGGACGCAGTCGCTGTTATGCCTATGATGTCTTTCGGTATGGCAATGTCCGCTTATACCGCGCAAAATTTCGGCGCGGGGGAATATGGCAGAATTAAACAGGGCATTAAAGAGTGTACTAAAATGTCCGTAAGTTTTGCGATACTAGCCGGCGTTATACTCGCCCTCTTCGGGCATTACGTAATGGAAATCTTCGTAGGTCCCGAAGAAGTAAATGTTATCGGCTATGGCAGACTTTATCTCATAATAAACGGGCTGTGTTTTTGGCTTGTCGCGCTCTTATTTATATATAGAGCCGCTCTGCAAGGATTAGGGAAAACATTTGCGCCAACAATGACGGGAATTATGGAGCTTGTAATGAGGGCGGCTGTCGCCATATATCTTGCTCCGATTTTAGGATATTTCGGAGCGTGTTTCGCCAACCCCGCCGCTTGGG
This sequence comes from Selenomonadaceae bacterium, assembly GCA_017635875.1. GTDB lineage: Bacteria > Bacillota > Negativicutes > Selenomonadales > Selenomonadaceae > RGIG9201. Next base: position 15,064 of record JAGBKP010000015.1, read on the forward strand.
CAGGCGGTCTTTTGCCGCTCTTGGTCGCTTATTATTTTGTTAAGAAAGAATTGAAATTGTAAATTATAAAAGTTACCTATTCAACGCCGGTATGCGTTAAATAAAATACTTGTAAAATTTGCCGTAATAATATAGAATGAACGAAATATGAAAATAAGGATGTGATATTTTGTCCGTTACGGCTAAAATACGCGTTAATTTTTACGATACCGACGCTATGAAAGTGGTGCATCACGCCAACTATATACGCTGGTTTGAGATAGGGCGAGTCGAGTATCTTCGCTCGATTGGCATTACCTTAAACGACCTTATGGAAGACGGATTTGTTTTCCCCATTACGGAGATTTCCGCAAAATTCCACTCGCCGGGCTATTATGACGACGATTTATTGATAGAGACCACGGCGACGGAACTCAATAAAGTAAAAATGGCGTTTGATTATAAGATTATTCGCGAAAAAGACGGGGAGCTCCTTGTCACGGGTCACACTCAAAACGTATATACAAGCCGGAAAACCGGCAAAATTACGCGTCTTACCGAAAAATATTATACTAAACTCGAAGTTGCGATGAAAAAGGAGTTGGAAAGTCAAAATGTTTGACACTATCATATTTGTCATAGACGTTGTTTTAATAATAATTCTTTTGGGTCTTATAGGGATAAAACTTTATCTTGCCTATATCGGTAAAGAAAATGTAGTGGTTACGCCATCGGGAAACTTTTCCCTTGTCGAAAAAAACAACGACAATATACTTTTGGAAACCTCCGTTGTTTTTAAAAATATCGGCACAAGTTGCGCCACCATTATGGACGCGATATGCCGCCCGCAACTTCCGTACGAGCAGTACGATAAAATAGAGGCGCGCGGCAAGGCGGAGTGGAAAGATGCGCCGCGAGAGGACGATTATTTTGAAGCCGTTTTAATCTATAAAAAGGGCGACGAACGCGATGAAATCACGATAGTCCCAAAAGTGCGCCTAACGGCAAGAAAAGGTGCAAGTTTAGAAGAAGCCTTAAAGGGTATGCCGGATATAAACATAGAACTTATATGGCTTGAAACCGGCAGAGTGCCGGTGAATTACAAAAAAATCATCTTGCGATTAAACGGCGACGACGTAAGAAAATTAGCGAATATATAGCCACGGCTGTTTCATAAAAATCAAGAAAGCGTAAACTCCTCCCTGCCGCTTCGCGGCATCCCTCCTCAAAGAGGAGGGCAAGTCCTGCCTCCCTCTTTGAGGGAGGTGTCACGAAGTGACGGAGGGAGTAACAAAGAAAATATTTAAAATTTTATGAAACGACCGTGATGTATAGCGACATAATGAGGTTTTTACATTGAACAAAAAGATAAACAAAATACAACGCGGACTTGTGGGAAAAATAACCGTCCCAGGCGATAAGTCAATCTCGCACAGGAGCGTAATGCTTGCCGCGCTTGGTGACAGCCCCGTTAAAATCGAAAATTTTTTAAAGGCGGCGGATACTTTATCCACCGTAGGCGTTATGAGAGAACTCGGAGCAAAAATCGAATTTTCGGCGGATAACGTTTTAACCGTTAAAGGAAACGGTCTCTGCGGATTAAAAGAACCGCAAAATACCCTTGACGCGGGAAATTCCGGCACGACGCTTCGGCTTTTGATGGGGTTACTCGCCGGAGCGAACATAAGCGCAAACTTTATAGGCGACGCGTCACTCAGCAAACGCCCGATGAAGCGCATTACCGATCCTCTCGCTTTAATGGGCGCAAAAATCGAAACAACGGACGGCAAATTGCCGATAAAAATTTTAAAAACGGATAAAAGATTAAAAGGTATCGAATATAAAATGCCGGTAGCGAGCGCGCAGCTTAAATCGGCGTTGCTTTTGGCGGGGCTTTTCGCTGAAGGCGAAACGAAAATCATCGAGCCGAATATTTCAAGAGACCATACGGAAAGAATGCTCGCGGCGTTTGGCGCAAAAATTACGCGTGAAAACAACGGCGTAACGATAAAAAGCGCGGAAAAATTAAGCGCGCCGGAAAACATCTTCGTTCCCGGCGATATAAGTTCCGCCGCGTATTTTATTGTCGCCGCGCTTATCATACCATGCAGCGACCTCATTATTGAAAACATCGGCGTAAACCCGACTCGCACGGGCATAATTGATATTTTAAAAGAAATGGGCGCAAATATCGCGCTTGAAAATACTCGCGTTATTTGCGGAGAAGAAATCGCGGATATTCATATAAAATACGGCGAACTTAACGGCGTAAATATAGGCAAAGAAATTATGGGGCGGCTTATCGATGAAATTCCGATCATCGCCGTCGCAGCCGCTTTTGCAAAAGGCGAAACGAAAATAAGCGGCGCAGAAGAACTGAGAGTTAAGGAAACGGACAGAATAAAAGCCGTCGCGACTTCTTTCAACAAATTCACAGACGGTATGATAACGGAAACCGATGACGGCATGATAATAAAAGGCGGACTTGATTTAAATTACGCGACCGCCGATTCATTCGACGACCACAGAATGGCTATGTCGCTTGCGATTTTGGGCGC
>JAGBKP010000156.1 GCA_017635875.1 Selenomonadaceae bacterium
CAACGCAAAAACCCCTGACAAAGGTCAGGGGTTTTTGCGCTTCAGGTCCTCAAACTAAGGAGGGGTATTTATACCACATATTAAAGCATTTGCGGATAACTCTAATATGGTGGTTTGCAAATTGTTACTCCGCTTTTTCGATCGTGGAGCCGTTCCAAATGTACGTTCCGTCGTCGAAGTAGAGAGATACGTCTTTGATAGCGGAAAGTTTATTGCCAACCGCGGTAGCCTCGATAACGTTGTTGTTTGCAAATTTGAACGTGAACTCGGCGTCCGTGCCTTCGGGATTAAAGTTCACCAAATCTTCGTACTTCGTGCCGAGGAACACGATGTTGTCCTTGCTCGACAAGTTCTGAATCTCGTCTTTGCCCATATCCTCGCCTACGAAGAAGGTAGTGGTTCTCGTACTTACGCCGCCACCTACCAAGGTATCAGCGTTATCGTCGGTCCACTTGTCCGCAACGAAGCCGCCGGAGATGGAGGACGCTCCTCTGGAAGAGCCGCTAATGGACTGTGCGTTGTCGGTTGTGCCGACGATAACCGCTCCGTCAGCCGCCATAGCCGCGTTCACGCCGTCGATGCTTACATAGCCTGCGCCGCCGTCCCAGCCGAGTTTAACGTCTTTAGCGGCAGAATCGACGCTTATATAAGAGCCGTTGCCCTGTCCGATATATACGTTTACGTCGGAGCCGTAACCTATCGCGCCGTTGCCTTTCGCGCTCGTGTCAACCGCCGCAACATACTTGTCGCCTTCCAAACCGAAACCGTACGCAATGCTGTCAGACGTGCCGGTCCCGGTGACAAACGTAACCTCAACGGCGTTCGACGCGTCCGCGCCGATGGTTAAGGATTTGCTGCCTGCGGAGATGTAGTTTACGCCGTCCAAGAAACGCACAGCGTTCGCTTTGCTTAACGAAGTGCCGAATTCATATTCTTTAATGCTGTCTAAACCGTCGCCGCCGCCGGTGAACACAACCTGGTTCTTTTCTTTTTTCAGATAGATTTCATCGCCCACGATGTTGTTCGCGCCCCAAAGCGAATCGGCGGTTCCAGATAGCGAAGCAGTTATGGACTCGTTCACGACGCCATTTATGATTAAGCTCTTGCCCTTGGTGGAAGACTGAACCGTGACGATATTCTGATATACGTTGTAGTCGTCGCCCCAATGCTTTTCGTCGGTAGTGTTCGCAAGAACCACTTTAGTCTTGTCCGTATCGCCGAGTAAGAGTTCTTTGTTCTCATCCGCGATTACGTAACTGAAGTTGTCGAACTTAACTCCCTGAACGCTAGTCAGTTTTTTACTGCCCACAAGAAGCGCGGCGTACGTGTCGTCGGATGCCTTTACGTTTACGCCGAACGCGTAAGTAGCAGGCGCACCCGTGTTGCTCGACATAAGCGTAGTCCCGTTGTTGTTCTGCGTAGCGGCGGTCGAATCCATATTAGAATTGCTCTGACCGACAATTACTTTAGACCCTGTAGCATCCTTTACATAGAAGGTACTCATAAGCCCGTCTATTTTTAAAGTATTGCCTTCATCTTTTCCTTTGTTGCTGGATATCCAGCCCGTGACCGTGTCGCCGCTGCCAGCTACGCTGTCCATAATTATCAATTCCGATCCGGTGCCGGAGAGGGTGATCTCGTCTTTTCCTCCGCTGCCGTTTATCGAGACCGTACTGCCTTTCAAGTCTTGTCCAATGACGATAGTGTCGTTTCCGCTGGTTACGCTAGAGCCGAGAATCGAAACCCCGGAATCTTTTATACCCGCAAGGGAGATCTCCGCCTTTGTAGCTTTCTTTGCGTCGAACGTAATCTTGTCGAATCCAACCAAGCTTGCCGAGTGGACGGTGGACTGTCCCGAGCCGCCTATGGTCACGACAGCCTCGGAAGCCGAACCTTTGAGGTTGAAGACGTTCTTATCGGCGTTTTTAGACGCGAGGGTAACAACTTCTCCAGCCCCGCCTTCTACCGTAGCTCCGGATATCGAGGAGCCGTTGAGCAAGCTGAGATCGGATTTGCCGCCCGTAATGGAGAGATTTCCGGATATGATTTTTCCGTCGTTCGTCGCTAAAGAAATCGCCGTACTGTTCGCGGTGAAGTTTATTTTTTGACCCGCCGACGAATCGAGTGTTACTCCAAGTTTTGCGCTTGGCGCGCTGATGACGTTTAAGTTCGCGTTTGCGCCGAGCGAAACAGAGGTTATCTTAGTCGACGCGAAATTCCAAGTGTAGGATTTGCCGCCGAATAAACCGACGATTGTAGGAGACTTCTGTTCATCAGCGCCGCCGAAACCTATGATTGAACTCTTGTCTAACCCGTTACCCCATTCGCCCTTTAATCCGAACGCGGCGGTTGAGTCTACCTTGAAGTTTGCATAAAGACTGTTGGCAGTTGCAAAAGCTGTGTTGAGCTCTACATCTTGAATCGTGTACTCTCGATTGCCGCCCGAGATACCCGTACTGAGCGTGACCGAAGTTCCAGTGAATAATTGTAAATCAAAAGTTAAATTCATAATCAAAATTTCCCTCCTAGAATTTTCATAATAATACAGGCGTATTACAAATCCGCAAGAATTCCGCCAAACCCGCGAAAGAATAACTTTCATCCTGTATAGTGGATAGTATATCACCCCCCCCGAAGCTTTGTCAAGCCCTTTTTGGATTTTTTTTTAGTTTTTGCAAAAAAAAATCGACAAAAAAATTCCGAAAAAATTCATAGGAGCAAAAAAATAACGCAGAGCCTCGCTCTGCGTTCAGACTGTTGTTACTTTGAAAATTTTGCAATAAATTCGGTCATTGTAAGAATTTTAGGCTTTTTCACTTCCAAAACCAAAAAATCTTTGTCGCCGGTTATTAAATAATCTATATCGTTAAAAATTGCCGCGGCTAAGTTCATCTTCCGTTTTAAACCCCATTTCTTCGCCTTTGAAAGAATCTGCAAATTTGGTCATAGCCTCGCTGTTTCTTTTTGGTTTAAAATCGTTTATAACTTCTTTAAAAAACCACTCTACGGCTTCTGACGTTGTCAGCCCCATACTTTTAAAAATTTGACTTGCTTTTTCTTGCAAGGCATTATCAACAATTAAAGTTTCCATAAACGCAATTCCTCCTTATATCTCTTTCGCCTTTTCGGCTCTCTCCTGCAATATTAACGCTTGCACGATTTCCGTCATATCGCCGTTCAAAAAATCCTCAAGTTTATATAGCGTGAGGTTTATTCTGTGGTCTGTTACCCTTCCCTGCGGAAAATTGTACGTTCTTATACGTTCGGAGCGGTCGCCGGAGCCGACCAGCGATTTGCGGTTTGAGTCTTGCTCGTTTTTTTGCTCCGTTTTAAATTTGTCGAAAACCCGCGCCCTTAACGCTTTCATCGCCTTTTCTTTGTTTTTGAGCTGGCTCTTTTCGTCTTGACATTCCACAACTATGCCCGTCGGAATATGCGTAATGCGTATGGCGGATTCCGTTTTGTTTACATATTGCCCGCCCGCGCCGGAGGCTCTAAATGTGTCGATTTTTAAATCTTTCGGGTCTATAACAATATCCACTTCGTCAGCTTCGGGGAGCACCGCAACCGTGCAAGCGGAGGTGTGAATTCTCCCCGAGCTTTCCGTTTCCGGCACTCTTTGCACCCTATGCGCGCCGCTTTCAAATTTTAACTTTGAATATACCTTGTCGCCCGATATCAGGAGAACACATTCCTTTATTCCGCCTAAATCCGTGTAACTTTCGGAGAGAATTTCAATTTTAAAATTTTCCCTTTCCGCATATTTCGTATACATTCTTAAAAGATCAGCCGCAAAGAGCGCGGCCTCTTCGCCGCCTACGCCGGAGCGGATTTCAAGTATTACGTTCTTTTCGTCGAGCGGGTCTTTCGGGAGCATCAATATATTCAGTTCGTCTTCCAAAGTTTTCTGCTTTTCCTCAAGTTCTGTAAGTTCCGCTTTGGCAAGAGCCTTTATATCTTCGTCGCCCTCGTTTAAGAGTTCTTTGTTTTCTTCCGTTTCCTTCAAAACTTTTAAATATTCTTCGCCTTTAAGGAAAATAGGCTCTAAATCCGCCCGCTCCTTTAGATATTTTTTGTAAAGATCCATATCCTCTATAACGGAAACGTCCGCGAGAAGATTTTCAAGCTCTTTGTATTTTTGTATAAATTCTTTTATTTTTAAAACCATTTTAAAAACCCCTTTTGTCTGTCTTATAAGTATGATATAATAAATCAGTTTAAAAGACAAGGAAAAAAGGAGCTTGAAAATGGCAAAAAAAAATAATAATCAAAATGAAGAAACCAAAGTATTTTGCAATTACGGTCGTCATTATGTTCGCTACGAAATGCCTTACGACGTGCCCATTTACGAGCCGAATTTGGGCATCGCGATATGCAGACAGTGCATAAAAGACATCTATCACGTGATAGAGCAAAACGCCGCAGATTGCGGAGAACCGGACGCGGAAGTAGACAACGTTAAGAACTCGCAAAATACCGAAACGCAAAAATTCGACATAGACGCTATTTTAGAAAACAACAAGCCCTCTAGCATTAAAGAATATTTGGACGACTACATCATAGAGCAGGACAGGGCGAAAAAAATCCTGGCGGTGGCGGTATACAACCACTACAAACGCATAAAATACGCGGAAGAACATAACGACGACGATATTGAAAAATCAAACATTATTATGCTTGGGCCGTCCGGCTGCGGAAAAACCGCGCTCCTTTATCATCTCTCAAAACTACTCGACGTGCCCTTTGCGGTAACGGACGCGTCGAGTTTAACGGAGGCGGGCTACGTAGGCGCTGACGCGGAAGTTGCCGTAAGAAATCTTTACTATGCGGCGAATAAGGATATAGCGAGAGCCGAACGCGGCATAATCTATCTCGACGAATTTGACAAGATAGCGAGAAAATCCGGCATAAACAATTCCATTACGGCAGACCCTGGGCATGAAGGCGTGCAACAATCTCTTTTAAAAATGATAGAAGGCAATGTGGTGGAATTTACCGCCAAAGGACAACGAAAACACCCCGAAGCCCCAACTATTAAGCTAAACACTAAAAACGTGCTGTTTATAGTGGGCGGCGCGTTTGTGGATATAGAAAAAATCATATCAAAACGAATAAACAAAGATAAAATCAGTCTTGGATTTAATTCCGTGGTGAAATCCGAAAGCGAGAAAAACAATTACAACGAGATAATCCACAAAGCGCAGCCGGAAGATTTAATGGAATTCGGCATTTTGCCCGAAGCCGTAGGCAGACTTCCCATTATATGCACACTTGAAGAGCTTGACGAAGACGCGCTTCTTCGCATTTTAACCGAGCCCAAAAACGCGATAATAAAGCAGTATACGAAACTTCTCTCCATAGACGACGTAAAACTCACCTTTAACGAAAAAGCTCTGCGCGCCATAGCAAAAAAGGCGATAGCGCAAAAAACCGGCGCGCGTTCCCTTAAAGGCATAATAGAGGACATAATGCTCGACATTATGTACGACATACCAAACGACAAGCGTCCGAGGGAAATTATCGTAACGGAACAGTGCGTAACGGAGGGGAAAAAACCGGAGATACGGGATTTATGACGCTATGATTTACGCCTTTGATTTAGACTCAACCCTAACAAAAAAAGAAACGCTTCCCTTTATCGCGCAAAATATGGGAAACGCGGCGGCTTACTGTAATATATGCGAAGAAACGGCGAATTTACCCTATAGCGACGCTTTAAACAAAAGGCTCGCCGTCTTTGCCGCCTATCCGCCTAAAAAAATCGCGGAAATTTTAAACTCCGTTCCCGTGTTTGCCGGTCTTCAAAACTTTATAATCGAAAACAGAGATAATTCATTTATAATCACAAGCAACCTGGATATATACATAAAAAAACTACGCGATAAATTTTGTTGCAAAGTATTCTCGTCCACAATAAAAAACGGAAAAATTCAAATTATAGACAAAGAAAAAATCGTTAAAAAACTGCAACAAAAGGATAAAGTATGTTTCACGGGCGACGGCGAAAACGACGCGAACGCTTTAAAAATCGCGGATTTTTCCGTAGCCGCGTCTTATGCGAAAAAAGCCAACGAACTCGCCGTAAAAGCCGCTAAATTTGAAGCGTTTACCGAAAACGACGCGCTGATGTACTTAAAAAGCCTGCCGAAATAATTCGGCAGGCTTTTGATTTTTTATTGAGCGTTCATAGCAAGTTCTGTGAACTTGTTTGCAAGTTTGGCTTTCTGCAAAACTTCTTCGGTTATTTCCGCGCCGGCGTCGACTATCACGATGCCGTTGTCCATCTCTATCTTGCGTGTGGCTTTTTTGCCTAAGAGGAAACGGCGATGACGGTCTTCCTGCGCCTTATCCATAGGTTTGGCATTTGGCGCAGGAGCGGCGGGCTTTGCGTCCGTTTTTGGCGCGTCAGCTTTCGGAGCGTCCGTTTTGGGAGCGTCTTTAGCCTCTTCCTTTTTCGGCTCCTCCGCCTTGGGTAATTCTACTTTCGGAACTTCGACTTTCGGAGCTTCAACTTTTGCTTCTTCCTTTTTCGGCTCTTCGGTTTTGGGAAGCTCAACGGCGGGAACGTCGATTGCGGGTTCTTCCTTCTTTTCTTCCTCCGCTTTCGGCTCTTCGACTTTCGGGAGTTCAGCCGCAGGGGCTTCAACTTTCGGCTCCGGCGCAGGCGTCTCAGGTTTTGCTTCCGGCATTTTAGGCGGTTCCGCTTTAGGCGCGGGCGCGGGAGCAGGAGCGGTCGGCGTTACTCCGCTATTTTTTTTTTCAGGCAAGTCGCCGCTGTCTATAACGGTAACTTGCTTTCCGAAGATGGATATTTGCTCTATGGTAACTTCCGTGGTTGCGCCGTCCGCGCCTGTCACTTCACAGCGTTCTATGGTGCCGTCGTCGCCGATATAAATTTCCGTAACGGAGCCTTCTATCGTACCTGCTTTAGTTATGGCTTTCGTGCCGATTATGCGGATATTTTCATCGAGTAAATTTTCAAAATCCGCGGCTTCGTCAAGTTTTATAATAGTCTCGGACGAAGTCACCGTCACCGCGTCGCTGCCGATAGCGATAACCGAATCATACGGTATCAGCTTAACGCCTCTGTACCAATCTTCGTCTTCAATCGTAATGGCGGCTATTCTCCTGTTTTTCGCGTCTATCAGAAGGGTTTTGCTCATACCAAGTTCGCGCCCTTCCGTGATGCTTATAACGGGCAAGCCTATAATTTCATTGCTTTTTTTCATATATATACCTCCCGGTAATTGTATATTATTGAAACGAAGGACTACTTATTTAAACTTCCTTCGACTTCTTTTAATATTGCCTCGTCGATCTCGCCAAACGGCTTATGTTCGGCTTTATGCTTGCGCAACACGATTTTTAACGCTTTAAGATAATCTATATTTTCCTCAAACGATCTCAATATATTGAGGTCTTTTTGGATATTTGGCATATTCACCGCTTTTTCGTAAACGTCTATGGCGGCGTTATACTCGCCTTGCGCCTTGTGCACGTTGCCAAGGTCTATGAAGAGGAACGGCAAATACGGATCGTTTTCGTATTTTTCAATCGCGCCCTCGTAAACGTCAACCGCGTCAAGATATTTGCCCGAAATCTTTGCGTCGTAGGCAAAGTCAAGAACCGCGTCAAGGTCTGCAAACTGCGATATGTCGATTTTTTCGCGCTTTGGCGGCTCTTTCTTTTTAAAGAACTTTTTGAAAACGCCTTCTTTTTTAGGCGGTTCTTCTTCCCCGCTCGTTTCAACCGCTTCTTCGCGAGAATCAGCATTTGCGCCGATATCGTCTACATCAACCGTACCGACAGCCGCTTCGTCAGTCTTCTCGGCGGGCGTTCCCTCGACAGTAGCGATTTCTTCATCGTCAAATTCGGTTTCTTTGGAAACCTCGGATTTCTTCCTAAATGTAAACGATGAAAATTTGTTAAAGAGTCTTTTGAAGATATTTTCTTTTGCGGGAGTTGCGTCTTCCGCTTCGCTTTCTAAAGCAAAGTCTTCAGTATCTTCTTCAATACCCTCTTCTTCGATAATATCTTCTTTAGTTTCGGCAATTTCTTCCGAAACTTCATCTTTTCTTCCTCTCCGTCTATTTTGAAGTTTCTTTATCTCGTATCTTGTGAGGACGTCGTTAATGAAGGTAACAAAAGCAGACGCCACAAGTACGACAAGAAGAATTTTAGCAACCGAAAGAGGAGATGTCACTTCTTTCATAGAGATGACTATGAGATTAACCGCAAGAGCAAGGACGGCAGATAAAAAGAGCGAAGTATAAAACAGGCGAAAGCCCATAGCGTTGGCGGCAAAGTGCACAATGAAAATCGTGCCCAAAAGTATCGCGCCCGTTAAAATAAAGAAGCTCATTCATCTATCACCATTATCACAGTCACAAGAAAATCCGAATGCTATTTTACTATAATAATCAAAAAAAATCAAGAAAAAACAGCACAAATAAATATTAGCGTCATAAACCGTACATTTACTTAAGTATTTTTCAAAAATCCTCGATAAAATATATGAGGTGAACGAAATGAACAACAGCATATACATAGATTCCACACTTCGCTCTTTCTACGAGAAAAGCGACCGCACAAAAAAAACAGCTACGGGAAACAGCTACCTTGATATGCTACAATCGCTCGTCAATAAAACCGAAACCGCAGAAGAAAAAGCCGTCCAAGATATGAATATGGACGAATACAAATCTTATATAACGGGCGTTCTAAACAATTTGCCTATGCATTCAAGCCGAGAAAACTCCACAGCCGCCGTTATCATTTCAAACGCAGGCTGGAATCGAATGAAAGAAGACCCCGCTTACGAATCCTTTGTTATAAACGAAGTAGCGGCGGATTTTCGCTCCGAAGATCCTTGGGAGAGTTTAGGCAGCAACAGTTGCACGGTTTACCGTTTTTCGGATAACGAAAACAGTTACCGAAAAGACGAATGGGGAAAGGATTTTCCGGGGGATATTAAAACATACTTGCAATACGAGCTTATGAACATTGGAAAAAGCAAAAGTAATGGCAATTTCTTTATGAAAATCGCGCGAAAAAAGCTTCAACAAAACAACCAAAACTCGTTAAACGATTTAGCCTACAATATCTCAACTCTGCAAAATTTGGAACTTTTAAACTCTAATAAAAATTCGCTCTTCTTAGCTAACGCCAAAAACGCTATGATGTTAATGAGCGCGTTAAATAGCGTTATATGATTGTTTACTTTCTTTTTTTCTCTCTTTCTTTTATAAAAGAAAGAGAGAAAAAAAGAAAGTAACAAAGAAAAAAAGAGAGAAAGAAAATTTTATCAAACTATATTGATTAGTTTTTCTTCATTATTTTTATATTAAAATTCTTTTTCTTTCTTTTGGTACTTTTCTTTCTTTTTCTTACCTATCCCCCCTTTACGGGGGATAAGAAAAAGAAAGAAAAGTACGGTTTAAAAAAAAATCCCGATCGGACTATTCCGATTGGGATTTTTTTATTATTTCAAATTATCCTGCGCGACTTTTACAAGTTCGGCGAAGGCTTTTTCGTCGCTAATCGCCAAATCCGCAAGCATTTTGCGGTTTACTTCTACGTTCGCTTTGGTAAGCCCCGCTATAAAACGGCTGTAGCTGATGCCGTTTTGGCGAGCCGCCGCGTTTATGCGCGCAATCCAAAGGCGACGGAATTCGCCCTTTTTGCGTCTGCGGTCGCGACGCGCGTAATAAAGAGCCTTCATTACCGTTTCGTTGGCTTTTTTAAACTGCTTGCTCTTTGCGCCGCGATAGCCTTTAGCAAGTTTTAATATCTTTTTATGACGGCGATGCGCCGTAACGCCGCTTTTTACTCTTGGCATTTTAAATTCCTCCTTGTCTTACGCATAGGGGAGCATACGCTTTACGCGCTCGTACTCCGCCGCGTTTACCATTGCGGCTTTACGCAAATTTCTTTTTCTCTTTTGGGTTTTCTTCTCTAAAATATGGCTCTTATAAGCCTTGTTTCTTTTAAATTCGCCGCTTCCCGTTTTAGTGAAGCGTTTTGCCGCCGCTCTGCGCGTTTTAATTTTCGGCATCCGAATCTCCTCCTTTTTCTTCCGTTGGCGCGGGTTTCGCTTTAGCCGCTTTCTGCGATTTCGGCGAAACCACCATTGTCATATTTTTTCCTTCAAGTTTCGCGGTGCGTTCAACTAAAACCGTATCGCCAAGTTTTTCAACGGCGCGGTCCAAGAGTTCATTCCCAAGTTCGGGATGCGAAAGCTCTCTGCCGCGAAACATTATGGTGATTTTAACTTTGTTGCCTTCGCCGATGAATTTTGCAGCGTTCTTTAACTTCACGTCAAAATCGTGCTGTTCAATGTTCGGGCGAAGTTTTACCTCTTTTATGGTAACGACTTTTTGTTTTTTCTTCGCTTCTTTTTCGCGTTTTTGCTGCTCGTAGCGATATTTGCCGAAATCCATAATGCGGCACACGGGCGGGCGCGCTTTAGGCGCGACTTCCACCAAGTCCAAGTGCCTTTCTTCGGCGAGACGAAGCGCGTCTCTTGTTGCCATAATGCCGAGCTGTTCGCCGTTCGCGTCGGTAACGCGCACCTCTTTAATGCGAATTTCCTCGTTTATTCGCAAAGATTCTTTACTGATACTTAAACACCTCCCAAAAAAATATCAAACAAAAAAGGCGGCAAAAAGCCGCCTTAAAACTTTAAACCGCTAACCCGCTCGACCGTTGTCGGCAGGTGAGAAGCGACGGCTTCTTCTTCATTCATAAAAGGGAGTTTAACATAAATTTTTTAACTTGTCAAATGCTTATACGTTATGCATAACGTTAAAAATATCCTCGTGTTGGGCTTTTATATCGACGTTTATCTTTTCGCCCTCTTCTTTTAGGACTTTTTGAAGATCTATAAGTTTCATTTTGCTTTCGCTTATTTCCGCGATTAAAAGCATCGTGAAAAAACCTTCCATAATGCTTTGGTTTATGCTTAAAATATTTACGTTGTTGTCCGCCAAAACCTTCGTCACCCGCGCGATAATGCCGACGCGGTCTTTGCCCACTACTGTGACAACAAGTTTCATACTCTCACCTACTTTTCGTCGATTAACTGCATAAGTTCGTCGTAGTCTTTTTTCAGCTTCATATATTCGTCCGCGATTTCAAGAGCGGCTATGACGGCGATTCTCGTGCCGGAGAAACTCCCCGTGTTCGTCGCCGCCATTTGCATCTTGTCGTCAACCATCTTGGCGAGACTTTTTACGTATTCTTCGCCGTCGGTGGTGCGCAGCGGATATGTTACGCCGTATATTTCGACTTCGACTCGCTTTGGCTCTTTTGTTTCTTTTTTTGCCATAGTTTTAACCTCTGAGTTCCGCCTTGAATTTTGTCTTAACCGCCGATAGTATATTGTTAAACGCCTCGTCCGCCTCCGCGTCCGTTAAAGTCTTGTCGTCCGCCAAAAATTCCATCGTAAAGGCGAGGCTTTTTTTGCCCGTTTCTATCTGCTTGCCCTCGTATACGTCAAAGAGCGCGACGGAATTGAAATATTTGCCGCCGCTTTTTTCTATGACGGACGCGATTTCTCCCGCCGCCGTGTCGGTCGGCACAAGCACGGCTAAATCGCGGGTAATGGCGGGATATTTAGGAAGTTCCTTATATTTGTAATTGTTTTTCGCGTATTTCATCAAAACGGCAATATCCGCTTCAAATACGAATACGCTGTGTTTTGCGCCGAAATTTTCCGCGACAGTCGGGTGAATTTCGCCGAAAGTGATTATCTCTTCGCGACCCTTTTTAAATACGGCGGATTTTCCGGGATGAAGCATAAAATGATCCGCTCTTTCGACCGTATAGCCGCTAATCCCTATGAGAGCGAGCATTTGCTCCACTACGCCTTTTACGTCGTAAAAATCATAATCGCGCGGTTTTTCCGCCCAAGAGACGTCGCCGTTTTTGCCTGTGAAAAGCCCCGCGAGCATTTCTTTTTCCGTGGGAATTTCCGTTACGGGCTGATTTTTCGGGAAAAACACCGGCGCAATTTCAAAGATGGCAAAATTTTCGTTTTTGCGGGAAAAATTCCGCTCCGCTACTTCCATAGCGTTTGTTAAAAGCGTCGTGCGGACGAGAGGATAATCCTCCGTCAAGGGGTTCATTATCTTCACGGCGTTTCTAAGTTCGCTGTCCTTTGGAACGCGGATTTTGTCAAGCAGAGTTTCGTTCGTGAAACTGAATGAAAGCGTCTCCGTCATTCCAAGGTTTACGAGGATTTTTCTTAAATTATCTATAAACTCCTGCTTTTCGCTCTGTACGCCCTTTATCACCGCGCCTTTCGGCATAGTTGACGCGATGTTTTCGAAACCGTAAATTCTTGCGATTTCTTCGGAAATATCTTCCGTAAGCGTCACGTCTTTTCGCCAAGACGGCACGACGGCGATATAATATTCGTCGTAAGGGGAAATGGAAAACCCGAGAGCCGTTAAAATCTCGACCATTTTTTCTGCGGATATATTTGTCCCCAAGCGGGCGTTTATATCGCTGACTTTAAAAGCTACTTCGCGTTCGTCTTTTTCGATGGGATAAACGTCTACAACGCCTTTTGCTACTTTGCACGCGCCCATATTCTCTAAAAGCTCTGCCGCGCGGTCAAGCGCGCGAATAGTTCCCGTCTCGTCGATGCCGCGCTCGAATCTTCCGCTCGCTTCCGTATGCAGTCCGCAAGCTCTCGCCGTGCGGCGTATGCTTGCGCCGTTAAACACCGCCGCTTCAAGTATGATGCTTGTTGTTTTTTCCGTGACTTCGCTTTCAAAACCGCCCATAACGCCCGCAAGTCCCGCGGCTTTTTTCGCGTCGGCTATCACAAGTTCGCCGCCTTTTGCAAGCCGCGACGAATCGTCCAAAGTATGCAAATTTTCGCCTTCGACGCTCTTTCTCGCGGTTAAGCTATGCCCCTCGACTTCGTCGTAATCATAAGCGTGCATAGGTTGACCGAGTTCCACCATAACGAAGTTGGTAACGTCCACCACGTTGTTTATGGAGCGAATTCCCGCGCCCGCCAAGCGTTCCTGCATCCAATGAGGCGACGGCGCGATTTTGACATCGCGAAGCACGCGCGCCGAAAAACGCGAGCACAAATCAGTCGCGTCTATGCCGATTTTTACCAAATCCTCCGCTTTTTCCTCCGATTCTTCTTTGCAGGAAATTTCGGGGAAATGCGGCTTGTTTCCGGTTAAAACGGCAATTTCTCTCACAATGCCAAAGACGCTGAAACAATCCGCGCGATTAGCCGTAAGTTCAAACTCCAATATAACGTCGTCCATACCCAAAACTTTGGCGGCGTTTTCTCCTATCGGCGTATTTTCGGGCAAAATATAAATGCCGTCAAGTTCTTCTGCCGTCATCTTTGAAGTATCGAGATTTATTTCTCCCGCGGAGCAGAGCATACCAAGCGACTCTACGCCTCTTAACTTGCCCTTTTTTATCTTCTGTCCGTTCGGAAGCTTTGCGCCCACAAGCGCGACGGGGACGATTTGACCCGCTTTCACGTTTTGCGCGCCCGTAACTATCTGCAAGAGTTCGCCTTTGCCTACGTTCACTTTACAGATGTTCAAATGGTCGGAATCGGGGTGCTTTTCAACGCTTTCAAGTTTCCCCGTCACCACGTTTTCAAAGCCTTCGCCCATATCGACGACGCGCTCCACCGGCACTCCCGCCATAGTGAGTTTGTCGGCTAAAACCTCCGCCGAACAGTCAAAATCTATATAATCTTTAAGCCATTTTATTGATACCTGCATAATCTTTCCCCTATCAAAATGCGTTTAAAAATCTTACGTCGTTATCATAGAAAAGTCTTAAATCGTCTATGCCGTATTTTAGCATCGCTATGCGTTCTACGCCTAAACCGAACGCAAAGCCCGAAACTTTTTTATAGTTGTAGCCGTTCATTTCCAAAACTTTCGGATGCACCATACCCGCGCCTAAAATTTCAAGGTAGCCCGTGCCTTTGCACACTCTGCAACCCTTGCCGCCGCACATAACGCAAGAGATGTCGACTTCGGTCGAAGGCTCGGTAAACGGAAAGAAACTCGGGCGGAAACGCACGCCGACTTTTTTCTCGAAAATTTCCGACAGCGCAACTTCAAGCGTACCTTTTAAATCCGCAAAAGTTATGCCCTTATCTATAACAAGCCCTTCAACCTGCGTAAACATAGGGCTATGCGTCGCGTCGTAGTCGTCGCGGCGATAAACGCGTCCGGGAGCAATCATACGGATAGGCTCGTTGTTCTTATGCGCCTTCATAGTCCTTGCCTGCACGGGCGAAGTTTGCGTACGCATTAAAATCTCGTCCGTGATGTAGAAAGAATCCTGCATATCCCGCGCGGGGTGGTCTTTCGGCAAATTCAAAAGCTCGAAGTTGAAATAATCTTCTTCGATTTCAGGACCTTCTTCAACGGAAAATCCCATATTCATAAATATTTTCTTTATATGGTTAAGCGTCAGGGTTATGGGGTGAAAATGCCCGACTTTAGGCGCTCTCCCGGGAAGGGTTATGTCGATTTTTTCGTTTTGCAGCCTATCCTCAAGAGCGGACTCTTTTAACGCGGCGTTTTTCACTTGAATTTCGTTTTCGATAACGGCTCTCGCGTCGTTTACGAACTTACCGATTTTAGGCTTATCCTCCGCCGAAACGTCCTTCATACCGCGAAGAATTGCCGTAAGCTCGCCTTTTTTGCCTAAATATTTTACCCTTATTTCGTCTAAAGCTTGAAGATTAGCCGCATTTTTAACAGCTTCTACCGCGGCGGCTTCTATATTTTTAATCTTTTCTTCCATTAAAATTCTCCTTATATCACTGTTAATTTACTTTCTTTCTTTTCTCTCTTTTTTGAAAAAAAGAGAGAAAAGAAAGAAAGTAACAAAGAAAGAAAAGAGAGAAAAAACTTTACTAAAAAAGAAAAGAATAGAAAATGATTATATTAACATCATCAACCTAACAACGGATAATGATAACTTTCGCCGTTGAGTGCTTTCCACGCGCCTATAAACGAGCAGACAAACCAAGCTATTGCAAGAACTATCCCTACCGGCGCAAGCAAAAGTCCAACAAGTATAAAAGCGAGCGCGCCGATTATCGCGCCGACAATGCCGCAAATGGCTTGCGCGAGAAGGGCTTGTTTGGCGTGATTTGCCACAAAATCGTCTTTTTTATCGAAATATAAGTAGATGAAAAGTGGGACTAAAACATAACCGACGCCGAAAAAGAGATAACTTATATGAGCGGCTATCGCGAGTGTTTTCTGTTTGCCGTCTATTTCCATAACAATGCTCCTTTTTGAAACGATGAATTCATACCTTGAAACTATTCGACAGAATTTTTTGTTTTCCTCTATTTAAAAATTTATTTCTAAAATTTATCTGAAAAAATATTCGGCAAACTCAAAAAATAAAAAAAGCGTGGAAGGAAAAAGAAAAAGCGTGTAGAATAAACCTATTAAGAGAGTTTTTCATATATTAGAAAGGAATGACGCCTATGTACTTCCGCATCAAAACAAATTCCTACACGTTTGAGAAGGATTTGCCCGTTGAAAATTTCGATGCTTACGGCGTGACCAAACACGTTTATTTAAGGGACGGCGAAATTAAAGAGAAAGAATATCCCCACAGCGCGTTTATCGCTATTGCCGTCGATAAAAACACCAGCAAGGAACTTGATAAAATTTTCGCAACCAAAGACGCGGGAGAAGACCACGAAATAAATTCCATAAAAATAGGCGAAAGAAAATTTTATTTTAAAAGGTCCAGTTGCACCATAAACTATTTAAACAATAAGGCGCATATCGTAGTAAAAGATAAAGAATAAATTTTGTGTTTTTTTGATAAAGTTTTTTCTCTCTCTTTCTTTTCTTTGCTACTTTCTTTTCTTTCTCTCCTCTTTTTTTCAAAAAAGAGAGAGAAAGAAAAGAAAGTAGGAATACATAATAAGAGTAAGAGGAAGTGTTTTAATGCAGTCCGTCAGAGGGAAGCTCACGGCTATATTTGTCGCTATCGGTGTTATAGCGACGCTTGTCGTTGGCGGTTATTTTATTTATGAAACAATAGAGGACAACGACGCGGCGAACGCGGCTTACAGGAAACAGCTCGTAGAACAATACGACAGAGAGATAAAACTCTTAACAGAAAATCTGGTATCATCTTTAAACGGCATTTACGAGCGTCAAAAGAGCGGCGAACTTACAGAGGCGCAGGCGAAAGCTATCGCTATAGAAGTTATGAAAGCGGCGCGTTATGACGAAGGCAAAGGATATTTCTTTGCGGACGAAAGGGATACGGGTATCTGTATCGCCCACGCGACTTTGCACGGAAAAGTCGAAGGCAAAATGCGCCAAGACGATAAAGATTCAAACGGCGTATACTATATGAGGGAAATTTTTAAAGCGGCGTTAAGCAGTCCCGAAGGCGGCTATTCCGACTTTTCTTTCCCAAAACCCGGCGAAACGGCAGACCTTCCTAAACGCGGCTATTCTATGGAGTTTAAACCGTACGGCTGGATTATCTGCACAGGCTCTTGGGTGGATTACATAGACGCGGCGGCGGCAGACCACGCAAAGGCGAACAGCGAAGCCCTTTACAAAAAGATTGTTATTTCCTGCATAATTTTAGCGGTTTTAATCGTTTTAATGGTTATCGCGGGAATAAAACTTGCGGCAAAATTTGCAGACCCCATCGCTTTTGTGACAAAGAGAATGAAAGCGTTTGCGGACGGAGATTACGGCAAACAGCCAATTCCAAGCGAATATCGCTCAAGCGACGAGCTCGGTCAAATGGTTGACGGGCTTGAAGTTTTGGGCGCGAACACGAGAAAACTCTTGAACGCCATAAAAGATTCCGCCGAAGAAGTGGCGAAAAACGCCGCAAGTCTCAACGAGATGACAAATCAATCCGCTGCGGCAAGCAACCAAATCGCAGAATCCATAACGGATGTCGCAGGCTCGACCAATAATCAGTTAAACGCGGTTGACGAAGCCAAAGGCGCGGTAACGGAGCTTGCCGAACGCATCGACGCAGTATCGGAAAATGCGGAAAAAGCGGCGGAAGAAACAAAAGAAGCAACCGAAACGGCGCACAACGGCAACAAAGTCGTAGGACACACCGTAAACGATATGGAACGCTTAAGCGAGGTTGTGGGCGAATCCGCCAAGATGGTAAACAATTTAGGCGAACGTTCCGACACCATAGGAAAAATCACGGACACCATCTCAGGCATCGCGGAGCAAACTAATCTTCTCGCGCTCAACGCTGCGATAGAAGCCGCAAGGGCGGGCGAAGCGGGACGAGGTTTTGCGGTTGTCGCGGACGAAATCAGAAAACTTGCGGCGCAGTCCGACGAGGCGGCAAATCAAATATCTTCTCTTATCGGACAAATCCAAAACGACACGGAACGCGCCGTTGCAAGTATGCAAGAGGGTACCGACCAGCTCAAAGCAACCCGCTCAAGCGTTGAAGAAACTGGTAAAGAGTTCCAAGAAATAGTTCATTTGGTAGAAACCATAGCCAACCGCTCCAAACAGATAGCGGAAGCGTCAAGAAGCGCGGCGAAGAACGCAGAAAGCTGTCAGACCTCCATAGAAAACATCGGCGATATGAGCAGAAGCGTCGTGTCTAACTCCGAAACGGTATCGGCCGCAACAGAAGAACAAGCCGCCTCCGTACACGAGATGGCGACAAGCAGTCAGCAACTCTCAGAAACAGCTACGGCTCTCTTAAACGAAGTAGCGAAATTTAAAGTTTAAAAGTTAAAACCTTACTTTCTTCTTTTCTCTCTTTCTTTTGTAAAAGAAAGCAGAGAAAAGAAGAAAGTAACAAAGAAGAAAAGAGAAAAAGAAAACTTTAATAAAAAGCGAGTATGCCTTGATTTTTAAGGCATACTCGCTTTTTTCATATTCATTTAAACATATCTTTAACTTTATCCATAAAGCTTTTCTGTTCCGGAGTAGCGTTTTCGTCTGTAACGTTTTGGAATTCGCGCAAAAGGCTCTTTTGCTTTTCGGTGAGTTTTTGAGGCGTTACGACTTTAATAATAACGTGTTCGTCGCCTCTGCCCGCGCCTCTTAAATATGGTATTCCCTTTTCTTTTATTCTTAACACCTTTCCGTTTTGTATTCCTTCCGGGATTGTCATCTCGACTTGACCGTCTATCGTAGGCACTTTTACCGTATCGCCTAACGCCGCCTGCACGAAAGAAATCGGCATTTCTATAATTACATCGTTACCTCTGCGTGTGAAAAGTTTATGCGGCGCGACGCGAAGATATACGTATAAATCGCCGTTTTCGCCGCCGTGACTTCCGGCTTCGCCGCCGCCTGCGATTCGTACCCTTGAGCCGTCGCCCACGCCTTTTGGTATGCTTACCTTAATTCTGCGTTTAATCTTTTGTTTGCCGCTGCCGTGACAGGTGTTGCACGGATTTTTGATAATTTCGCCCGTGCCGTGGCAACGGTTGCATGTTCTCCTGCTGACGATGCGCCCGAAAGGCGTTGTCTGCGCCGTTTCAATTTGTCCGCGTCCTTTGCAGTCGGGGCATTCTTCGGGTTTAGAACCCTTTTTCGCGCCCGTACCGTTGCAGTCAGGGCAATTTTCGTGACGCGGGACTTCAAGCTCCGCTTCTTTACCAAAAGCCGCCTCTTCAAAAGTGATTTCCAAATCGTAGCGCAAATCGCTGCCGCGCTCGGGTCCCGGTCTCGCGCTCCCCGACGACGACTGACGACGATTTCCAAAGAACATATCAAATACATCGTCAAAACCGCCCGAACTAAATCCGCCGCCGCGACCAAAACCGCCGAAATCGCTAAAGTCAAAGCCGCCTGCTCCGGCGCCTGCGCCCATACCGTTTTGGAAAGCCGCGTGACCGTATTGGTCATAAGCCGCCTTTTTCTGCGGATCTTTTAAAACGTCGTAAGCCTCGTTTATCTCTTTGGATTTTTCACGCGCCATTTCCTTATTATCGGGGTTTCGGTCAGGGTGATATTTCAGTATCATCTTCTTATAGGCGCGTTTAATCTCCGCGTCCGTAGCGTCTTTTTTTACGCCCAGTATCTCGTAATAGTCTTTTGTAGTAGCCAAGGGAGAGCCTCCTTTTAAATAAACTCATTCGCACCAATTCACAACATTTAAATCAGGTACCCTTGCAAATTCACGCATATTATTTGTAACTATAGTCAACGAGTTAGCCTTTGCGTGAGCGGCTATAAGCATATCCATTGTCCCTATAGGAGTTCCTCTCTTTTGCAAATAAGCGCAAATTTTGCCGTATTCGTATGCGGCTGAATCGCTAAACGGTATTACTTTCAAAAAATATAATAAATTTATAAGCGCAATAGCGTTTTTCTCTTTGTTTGCGCTTTTTTCTATTCCATGCGCCAATTCTGCCAAAGTGAGAGAAGATATTGAGAGTCCTTCATCATAATGTTCGTAAAAACGTTTAACAACTTCAACAGGCTTGTTTTTTATAATATAAATGCAAATATTCGTATCTAACATATATTTCATAATATTTCTCTCTGTGTCTGAATAAACTCTTCTCTTCCGTTTGCCATAAAATCGTCGGTAAATCCGTCCAGTCCCTTTAAAAATGCTTCCCACGCATCTTCTTTGGTTATTTCGCGTTTTAGCTTCAAGCGATTAAGAGCGCCTATATCGTTTTCATCCGTATCAATTGTATCTAAAATAGTAACAATCACTTTTTGCCCGTCGGTTAAATGAATATCCTCGTTTAAAACTATAGCGTTATTGTCATAAACCCCTTCAACGGCGGTAAGCATATTTAACACCTCAATTATACCGAAAATCGCCGGGGGAAAACCTTCTCCCGGCGTTTTCGTATGCTTTTTATTTCTTATCGTCTTTGACTTCGGTAAACTCCGCGTCTACTACGTCGTCGTCTTTAGGCTCTTCTCTGTTGGCTTCTTTGGGCGATTCGGTCGCCTCGCTTGCGCCGCCTTGCGCTCCCGCGCCCGCCGCATTTGCCGCCGCGTCAGCTTGGCTGTACGCCGCAGACGTTAAGTCGTAGAGCGGCTTTTGCAACGCTTCCGTCGCTTTCTTGATGTCTTCTATGTTGTCGCCCTTCACGGCTTCTTTGAGTTTATCTATCGCGCTGTTTACTTCCGCGACTTTCGCCGAATCCGCTTTGTCGCCGAAGTCTTTTATAGCTTTTTCCGCTTGATAGATTAAAGAATCCGCCTGGTTTTTGACTTCGATGCTTTCTTTTTGTTTCTTATCTTCCGCAGCGTGAGCTTCCGCCTCTTTAACCATACGATCTATGTCTTCTTTGCTCATACCGCTGCCGGACTGAATGGTAATCTTCTGCTCTTTACCCGTGCCGAGATCTTTTGCGGAAACTTTAACGATACCGTTTTCGTCGATATCGAACGTAACTTCGATGCGAGGAACTCCGCGGGGCGCAGGGGGAATGTCGGAAAGCTCGAATCTGCCCAAAGTCTTGTTGCCCGCCGCCATTTCGCGTTCGCCCTGCAATACGTGAATGTCAACCGCAGGCTGATTATCCGCCGCAGTGGAGAATACCTGACTTTTAGACGTAGGAATAGCGGTGTTTCTCTCGATTAACTTCGTGCAAACGCCGCCCAAGGTCTCAATGCCGAGTGAAAGCGGGGTAACGTCGACAAGCGCGATATTTTTCTTAACTTCGCCGCCGATAATGCCGCCTTGAATAGCCGCGCCGACGGATACGCACTCGTCCGGGTTTACGCCTTTAGACGGCTCTTTGCCAAGCTGTTTTCTGATAGCTTCCTGCACGGCGGGAATACGGGAAGAGCCGCCGACAAGGATTATTTTGTCAATATCCGCGCCTGTAAGTCCAGCGTCCTCCATAGCTTGACGAGTAGGTCCCATCGTGCGTTCAACCAAATCCGCCGTTAATTCGTCGAATTTTGCGCGGGTAAGAGTCAAGTCTAAATGTTTCGGACCGGATGCGTCCGCCGTGATAAAGGGAAGGTTGATATTTGTCTGGCTCATGCTGGAAAGCTCTATTTTGGCTTTCTCCGCCGCTTCTTTCAAGCGTTGCGCCGCCATTTTATCCTGCGACAAGTCGATTCCGTTCTCTTTCTTGAACTCCTCGACCATCCAGTTCATAACCTTATTATCGAAGTCATCGCCGCCAAGATGCGTATCGCCGCTCGTAGCCTGTACGAGGAACGCGCCGCCCTCTAAGTCCAAAATGGACACATCGAAAGTACCGCCGCCAAGGTCAAACACCAGAATAGTTTCGTCGCTGTCCTTATCAAGCCCGTAAGCTATAGCCGCCGCCGTCGGTTCGTTTATGATACGCTCAACCTCTAATCCCGCAATTTTGCCAGCGTCTTTAGTAGCTTGACGCTGGCTATCGTTAAAGTATGCGGGAACGGTGATAACGGCTCTAGTTACTTCTTCGCCCAAGTACGCCTCCGCATCCGCTTTTAATTTTTGCAAGACCATAGCGGAAATCTCCGGCGGGGTGTAATTTTTATCGTCGATAGCGACTTTATAGCTTGTTTCGCCCATGTGACGCTTAATCGAAGAAATAGTTCTGTCGGGGTTAGACACCGCTTGACGCTTTGCAAGCTGCCCGACGAGTCTCTGACCGTCTTTGGTAAAACCAACCACCGAAGGCGTTATCCTGCTTCCTTCCGGGTTAGTAATAACGGTAGGCTCGCCGCCTTCCATAACAGACACAACAGAGTTGGTCGTCCCTAAATCTATACCAATAACCTTTGACATATATATCACTCCTAATTTTATTTTCTGTTTTAATGTTCAAGTTCTTACTTTCTTTTTCTCTCTCTTTTTTGAAAAAAAGAGAGAGAAAAAGAAAGTAACAAAGAAAAAGAGAGACAAAAAACTTTATTATTTATTATATATACTTTTTAAAATTTAATTTATAAAAATGGGGGTCAAGGGGGACGAGTTCCCCTTGCAGAGTCAAGGGACGGAGTCCCTCGTGGGGTTTGGGGCAAAGCCCCGACAATCACTCACCCACAACCTGCACCATAGCGGGGCGAAGGACTCTGTCCTTTACTTTGTAGCCTTTTTGGAAGACTGCCGCTATCGCGCCGTCCGGCAGAGTTCCCGATGCCGTTCTTCCAACCGCTTGATGAAAGTTCGGGTCGAACATATTTCCCGCCGCCTCGATTTCTTCAAGTCCGAAGTTTTTTAGTATCTCGCCGAATTGACCGAAAATCATATTCACGCCTTCAACGAAACTGTCCGAGGTTTTGTCTTCGGTAGCCATAGCGCGTTCAAAGTTATCAAGAAGCGGAAGGAGCGAACGCAAGCACTCTTCTCTCACCACTTGTCCGACTTCTTCTTTTTCCTTGTTCGTGCGGCGGCGGAAATTTTCAAAATCCGCTCGTAGGCGTTTTAAACTGCTTTCGGAGTCTGCAAGCTCTTTTTTTAGCGTTTCGGTTTCGTCTTCTACCGTCACATCTTCGTCCGCTACCTCGTCGACGACTGCGCCCGCCTCTTTTGCGGCTTGCGCGTAAGCTGCCGCCGCTGCCGCGTGTTTAGCGTTTATGTTTTGTTCCGCGCCTTCTTTTGGCGCGTTTTCTAAGCCTTCCTCAACATTGCCGTTAAAATCTTCGTTTTCGGCGTTTTCCCGTACATCTTCGTTAGTTTCGTTTTCCGCCATTTTTACCTCCGTCACCATCTAAACCTTCCTATCACCCTGGAAAGGTTGGTATTCATATAGTTTAAAATCGCCATCGCCTTATCGTAATTCATTCGCCTCGGGCCTAATACCGTCATAGCTCCCAAAAGCTCGCCGCCCAAGTGATAACTTGCCGTTATCATACTGCAATCCTTCAAGCGATCGGCTTCGTTTTCCTCGCCTATTGTGACGGAAAGTCCGTCACTAAGGTGAGAGCGCATTATATCCTTTATCAGTTCCTCCTCTTCAAGCATCAGAAGAATATCTTTTATTTTTTCCGCATCGTGAAATTCCGGCTGCTCCGTGATATACGCGCCGCCGCCTAAATACAGGCGCTCTTTTTTGGAGGAATTCAGCGCGCTTTCGATTATTTCCGCCGCCGCATCGTAAAGATTATCGTCCGCTATGGCGTCGGCAATTTCTCGCATCGCCGTTTTTTGGATATGCGGCAAAGTTTTTCCCGCAAGCCTTTCGTTTACAACTGCGGCAAGTTCCTGCAAATCTTTAAAAGTCGCGCCGCAGGGCATATCCATTATCTTGTTTTCCACAAACCCGGCGTCCGTCATAAGAACGGCTATGGCGCGCTCTTCGTCAAGAGGCAAAAAGTGCATACACCTAAAAGCGGCCTTACCCACCTCCGGCGCAAGGAGAAGCGTTACGTTATGCGTAACTTCAGAGATTAATTTCGCGGTTTCTTGAAAAACTTCGTCTATTCTCTTAACTCTCGCCTTGTACCATCGTTCGATTTTCTTTTGCTC
The DNA here is from genome assembly GCA_017635875.1 of Selenomonadaceae bacterium. Classification (GTDB taxonomy): domain Bacteria; phylum Bacillota; class Negativicutes; order Selenomonadales; family Selenomonadaceae; genus RGIG9201. The sequence goes on from JAGBKP010000156.1 coordinate 23,422, forward strand.
TTGCGGCGAAACTTCCGATATTTGAAGCCCGTCCACATAGAAGCGATACCCTTTAGACGAAGGCACCCGTCCGCTTGAGGTGTGAATATGCTCCAAATACCCAAGCATCTCAAGGTCTGCCATTTCGTTTCTCACCGTCGCCGCGCTTATGCCTAAATCGTGCTTTCTTATTAACGCGCGTGAGCCGACCGGTTCCGCCGAAGCGATGTAATCGTCTACGATAGCCTGCAAGATTTTTTCTTTGCGTTCGTCCAAATACATCGCCTCTTTTCGGTTTTGTTAGCACTCTTTTTAATCGAGTGCTAACTTGCGATTTTTATAATACAACTATAAAAACAAAAAGTCAAGCGTTATTTAGTCAAAAAGTCAAAATAAAACGCGTTGTTTGAATTGCAATAAAAAAAGAGGCTTTACGCCTCTTTTTACGCCATTATATCAATATTTTGTCCCAAGTTCGGGTCTGCCAAACCTTCAATCATCTCGTTCATAGCCGCCATCTCGGTGTCCATCGCCATTTTTAAAACGCCCGTGCTAAATTCCTGCGCCGTTTTTGCTTCGTTCATGTAAACGGAAGCCGCCGCTATTGCCATATCCATCGGTATCAACTCCCATACGCAATTCTCCCGAATCTAAATTATATTGATTATATCACAAATAATTTGCCGTTTCAAGGTTTTTTATTATTCTCCGTAAAGCTCAAGCATAAGAAGTATCCTCGCCTTTTGCGGGCTTAAAAGGCCTGCGGATGCGAAGTTTTCGTCTCTTGCTTCCGCTACGCCTTCGGGGACGCTACTTGCTATCATCACTTTTACGTTGTTTTGCGCGGCAAAATCAAGCGCTTTTTTCACGGTATCGGGGTAAGTGCCCGCGCCAAAGCCCGCGTAAACTATGCCTTTTGCGCCGCGTTTTATCGCGCTTAATACAAGTTCTCCCGAATCTCCCGCAAAAGCGGTTATTATCGGAACATAGGTAAATGTGATGTTTTCATTAAAAATGTAAATTTTATGCTTAAATTTTGCAACCGCGCCGAAAAACACGGGATTATCGTTTACTATAATCCCGACGGGGCCCATATTCGGCGATTTAAATGCGGCTACGTTGTTTTTATGCGTTTTCATAACGTCAATCGCGCTATGAATTTCGTTGTTCATAACGACAAGCACGCCGCGATTTTTTGCAAGCGGAGACGAGGCGACAAGTATCGCTCGAAAAAGATTATCCGGTCCGTCCGCGGAAAGCGCGGTAGACGGGCGCATAGCTCCCGTTAATATTATCGGCTTATCCGTTTTTAGCGTATATTCAAGAAAGAACGCGGTTTCTGCGAGAGTATCCGTGCCGTGAGTAATCACGATGCCTTCGACATCTTCGTCTGAGATAATTTTATTTATGGCAAGATAGAGTTTTTTCCATATAGTTTCGTTAATGTTCTTGCTGTCTATAGAGCAAACTTCGTACGGCTCCACCGTAAAATCGCTTTCAAATTCGGCGAGCCTCTCTTTTATCGGCGTTAAAATTTCGTCCGCCGAAAGCGCGCCCGCCTCGTATTTTTCGCTCTTTCCGATATTTACGCCCGCTATTGTGCCGCCCGTTGTCAGCAAGATTATTTTTTTCATATCTTCACCTATTTTTTTATTTTAAAACCGTTCTTTTCTTTCTCTCTTTTTTTGTAAAAAAAGAGAAAGAGAAAAGAACCAAAAGAGAAAAAAACTTTGATAAAAAAACTTAACGGTATAGCGCGATTATAATTCAAACAAATGAGAATACAATGAATTTTTAAATAATTTCTCTATACGCCTGTTCAAGATTTTGCATATATCTCGTTTCATCTGTCAACTCGCTTGTTAATACGCGTCTTCTTACGCTTTCTCGAAAACTCTCCGTTTTCGCTTCGCTTGCGAATTTTACGGCTATATCTTTGTATTCGTCTGCGCTATAAGCGATAAATTCAGCAAGATTTGCCTCTCTTAAAATATCCGCCGAAAATTTTGATGAAAATCTTTTGCCTGCAAGAGTTATTACGGGAGTTCCAAGCGTAATCGCAGCAGCCGTCATAAATCCTCCCGTATAGGGAAAAGTATCCAGCATAATATCCGTATCCGCCATATCGGAGAGGTAATTTTCGGACGCTATTTTCACCTGTACCCTTTCGGTAAAATTTAGTTTTTTCAGGCGGCTTTGCATATATTCCGCGCGTTCGTTGTAAATCGTCGCGTCTTGAAGGGTCAATGTCGCGTTCGGTAAGTTTTCTATGATTTCTTTCCATGAAAGGAGCATATCGTCCGTAATTTTCATAAAATTGTTAAAAACGCCGAAAGTTATATTTGCAGATTTTTTCTTCCGCAAATTTTTCAGCATATTGCCGTCGGGTCGAAAGCAAAGCGCGTTTTTGAGGGTTAGCGGGGTGTCTTTCATCTTGTCGTCCGTTAAAAAATCGTCAGCAAAAACATAATCAACAAAAGACAAATTAGTAACGCTCGGAAATCCTACGCCCACAATTTGAACCGATGCGGGGCGGTACGCCAAAAGAGAAAGGGTATCCGCGCCCGCGCCGTGCGCCGTAAAATCCGTCAGTATGTCGATTTCGTCGTCCCGTATGATTTTCGCCGCATCATAATACGAAGATATCTCCAAAATTTTGTAAGCCGCGGAGTTTTCTCTTATTTCTTTCGTGAAGTCGTCGCTTTTTTCGTCGAAAGCGTAAATACATGTTTCAAATTCGTCGCGGTTGTATTTTGTAAGCATAGGGGCAATAAAATTCGACAGGGAAGATTTTGTGGTTTTGGGTAGCAAATAGCCTATTTTTAGCTTTTTATGGGAATACTTCACATCGGGAAACTTTTCGATATCGCCGAAAAATTTTTCAAAATTCGATAGATAGCCGTATAATTCTTCGGTTTTGATATTGGAAAGATAATGCATTATAAAAAAACCGCTTGCGAGATGCCCTCTTTGAGCCCTTAAATATTCGTCTTTACCCGCCGCCGCAAGGTACGCTGTCATCGCTTTCGTTGCGTTTCCCGCAATCGTATACGCCGCGCCTAAAAGTTCCGCGATTTGCGCGCCGTTTTCGTCTAAAAAGTCATAATCCGCCTCGTCTTCGATTTTCCTTAAAATTTCAAGCGCGTCTTTGCCTTTTCCTATATCCGTGAGTTTATCCGCTTTTTTTAGAAGTTCATACATTTTGGAGTTCCTCCAAATATCGCTTTAAAGCGTCTTGCCACGAAGGGAGGCGCGAAAAACCGCCTTCGTCAAGCGATTTTTTGCTGAGTCTTGAATTTTTTGGGCGAATTGCGGGAGTGGGGTATTCTTCCGTAGAAATTCCCGTTACTTTTGTTTTTTTGTTCGCAAGTTTAAATATTTCCGCCGCAAATTCCGCCCAAGAGCAAACGCCCTCGTTTGTCGCGTGGTATACGCCGTATTTTTCGGTTTTTACCATTTCAACCAAGAGTTTTGCGAGGTCGTAAGTGTATGTAGGCGAGCCGATTTGGTCGGCAACCACTTTTAATTCGCCGTGTGTTTCGGCGAGGTTTAGCATAGTTTTGACAAAATTTTTGCCGTTTACTCCAAAAACCCAAGAAATGCGGACGATAAAATATTTATAAAGCGTATTTATAACGGCTTCTTCGCCTTTTAGTTTTGACTTTCCGTAAACGTTAAGCGGATTTTTCGCATCGCTCGTTTCGTAAAAATTTTCGCCCTTCCCTGGGAAAACGTAATCTGTGCCGATATAGAGAAATTTTGCGTCAATGTCTTTTGCAATTTCGGCTAAATTTTTTGTCGCCTCCGCGTTTGTCTTAAAGCAGAGTTCGCTTTCGCTTTCCGCTTTATCAACCGCGGTATACGCCGCCGCGTGTATTATCGCGTCGGGGCGGTAATTTTCGACTGCTTCTCTTGCCTTTTTAAAATCCGTAAGGGAAAAAGTTTCGCGACTAGCGGGCAAATGCTCGATATTTTGTTCGCTTAAAATTCTGCAAACGTCAAATCCGAGTTGACCCGAAACGCCCGTAACCAAAATTTTCATATCTTTTGACCTCGCTTCTTTTCAAATTTGTTTTTTTATAGTATAATGCGTGTAATGAGGAGGGATTATTATGTACGCTATCGCTTTTGATTTAAAGATAGACGATTTAAAAAAAGAGTACGGCAATCCTTACAATAACGCTTACGATGAAATTCGTCAAGAGCTTGAGGACATTGGCTTTATGTGGACGCAAGGGAGCGTTTACATAAGCAAGGAAAATGATAACGGTCTTACGACGGTTTATAAAGCCATCAATAAACTTTCCAAAATAGATTGGTTTAAAAAAAGCGTGCGCGATATTCGCGCTTTTAAAGTTGAAGATTGGTCGGATTTTACGGAAATAGTAAAAATGTAAAGGGCATTTCTAAAAACCTTACTTTCTTTTTCTCTTTTCTTTTTTACAAAAAAGAAAAGAGAAAAAGAAAAAACTTTACTAGCTTAAAATCTGAATTTAAACATTACACTTTTATATTTTTATATTAAAATTCTTTTTCTTTCTTTTGCTTCTTTTCTTTCTTTTTCTTATAAGAAAAAGAAAGAAAAGAAGGGTTTTAGAGGTTACCTAAACATTACAAAGGTTGGTGCAAATTATGAATATTAAAGCGATTTTGGCCGTTATTTTTGCTTTTCTTATCGGTATCGGCGGGACGGTTGCTTATTTTTATTTCGACAAGTTGGAAAGGGCGCAAAATGCGCCGCCCATACCGCCCGCGCAAACCGAAAAAGTTGCTCCGCCGCAAAACGCCGCTTTACCGTCGCCGGAGGTTAAAAGCGATGACTCGCGAATTAAACCGATACCCGGCGCAACAAGAGGCGCAATCAAAAGCGAAGATTTAGTTATCGGCGGCATATCCGTCGGCGCGTCTATCGACGCTGTTCGCGCGGCTCACGGCGAGCCTATCGCCACAAAGAATAAACATAAATGGCACGGTCGCTCGTCCGCTACCGTTTACGAATACCCCGCGCTTTTTGATTTATATGTGACTGACGGCGTTGTTCGCGCGATTAAGCTCGATTATCCTAACGGCATAAAAACAAGTAAAAATATTTCCGTAGGCTCTACCGCGGAAGAAGTAATAGCCGCTTACGGAGAGCCACGCGTAAGGGATAAGGACAATATGGTTTATTTTGTGGAGAACGACCCCGCGCTCGGTCTTAAATTTGAAATTGACCATGGTTATGTGGACGAAATTCTCGCGGGCGTGTTGAAATAGTATGTGTAAATTTTTATAAGATATGGTTAATATTCACTATTAAATGAAAAAAATAAATTGTAGAGCAGACTGTTGATAAATCAAAAAATTCTTTATAATAAAGTTTTCTTTCTCTCTTTTCTTCTTTGTTACTTTCTTCTTTTCTCTCTTTCTTTTCCAAAAGAAAGAGAGAAAAGAAGAAAGTAAGCAATAAGCCTGCAATCTGTTATGAAGGAGATATTCTTATGGGAGATTTTACATTTGTCGTAGAAAAGCCTTGTCCTATATGCGAAAAAACAACTCGCGTAGTTAAGCTTAAATCGAGAATGAACACGCTTAAAACCGACGAGGATTTTTGCGTGCACTACAAAGATTTTAATCCGTACCTCTATCGCATATGGTACTGCGAACACTGCGGATTCGCAACCGACGAGAACACTTTTTTGGACAGTCGCAACCTTCCCATAAGACATAAAAGACAGATAGCGGAATATCTGGCAAAAAAAGACATACACCTTGAATTTGTGGAAGAGCGAACTCTGCCGGACGCCGCCGCCGCATACCAGCTTGCAATTCATTACGAAGAGCTTATAAACGGCTCTTGCAACACCATAGCAAGGCTTTATCACTCTATGGCGTGGATGTACCGCGTGGCGGAAGTCGAACCCGATAAGGAAGAAGCGGCTATGCGTGAAGCGGCTAAATACTACGCGCTCTCGCTCTCTAAAGAACGCTATCCCGTGGGCAAGATGACGGATAACGCCGCGCTTTATATGGTTGGCGCGATATACTACAGGCTCAAGGAAACGGAAAAAGCAGGGCAATATCTCTCTCGTATCGTAGGCGACGGCAAAGCAAGAACCGAAGACAAGAAAATCTATGAAAAAGCCAGGGATTTGTGGCAAGAAATAAAGGATATGGATAAAAATAAACAAAAGGATGAAAAGAAATAAGTGGAAGCTAAAATTTTGATTAGGATTTTTTCCGCCGCGATTTTTACGGCTTTTACGCTCTGCGATAGCGTGATTTTCGCGGCAAAACCTCCTCCCGTTAAAGAAATAATCTACATTCCCCACGACGACAGACCCATATCGTTAAAACAGACGGCGGACGTTATAGAGCGGGCGGGGTATAAAGTGATTACGCCGCCCAAAAATCTTTTGGGCAACAGAAATTCTTTGGGCAACCCGGAAGAGCTTTGGAAGTGGTACGAAGCCTTTATGAAACAGGCGCAAAAGGATAAAAAAATCGAAATAGTCGCATCTGTCCTTTCTTCCGATTCTCTTCTTTACGGCAGTTTGGTTGGCTCGCGCAAGCATAATTATACCGAAAGAGAGCTTTTCGCGAGGGTAAAGAAATTCGCCGAAATTCGCAAAAAATACCCGAACAGCCCGCTTTATGTGTTCAGTTCCATTATGAGAACGCCAAGGAGCGCGGCGGCGTCGGGGCATATGGAGCCGAAGTATTACGACAATTACGGCGAAGATATTTTCAGATACACCGCTCTTTTGGACAAGCAGGAAAGCGTAGGACTAAACAAAAGAAACGAAAAAGAGCTCGCGTTTTTAAGGAATTTGTTGCCAAAATCCGCCTTAAGCGATTGGCAAGGCAGAAGGAACAAGAATTTCAACGCGAACAAAGCCCTTATAGACCTCGCCAAAAACAATACTTTTAATTATCTTCTTTTAGGTCGCGACGATAACGCGCCGTATTCCGCAACACACGCGGAGAGAAGGAAACTTTTAAAATACAGTCTTTCGCTTTCAAACGACGTCGAGCGCACGGCGGCGGGCATAGACGAAGCGGGAATGTTGCTCCTGACCCGCGCCGTGCTTAAAGACAAGCAATTATCTCCTTACATATATGTTCGCTACAACTGGGGAAGCGGCGAATTTGTCGTACCCGCCTACTCGGACGAAGCCATTGACTATTCCATAAACGACGAAATCGAAATCGCGGGCGCAACGCGCACAGACGACGCTAAAAACGCAGACCTAATCCTAACCGTAAACACCAACCCCAACGGCAAAACGGGCGACGGCGCGCTATACTCAAACGATATAAAAGCAAGAGAAGGAACAAGGTATTTTGTTGACACCATAGAGGAATATCTTGCTATGAAAAAGCCCGTTGCGGTGGCGGATATTGCTTTTGCAAACGGCGCGGACAACGCGCTTATGGAAACTTTAAAAAAGCGAAATTTACTGTTTAAGCTCACGGGCTACGCTGGCTGGAACACGGCGACAAACAGCACGGGATTTGCAATAGGCTATTCGCTTCTCGCAAAAAATATGGACAAAGCGAATAAAGACGCGCTCTTAAAGGCGCGTTACCTGGACGATTGGTTGTATCAAGGGAACATACGCACAATAGTGGCAAGGCAGCTTACTTGGCTAAACGGCGACGGCGTGTACGGCGCGCTAAACGACAAACGCGAGTGGGCTGAGGACAGAGTGCATCACATATTCGAGAGCTTTTTAAGAGAGGACTTGCCCGTCGTAAAAGCAAGCGATATAAAAATAGATTTACCGTGGAACAGAATGTTTGAAGCGGATATTGTTATGAAATAAGATAAGCTGTGAAAAAACTGTTCTATGTTTTTTCACGGCTTTATTTTTTAACGGAGTGAGTATTTTGAAATTTTTAGTGCAAGGTATGACCTGCGAGGTATGCAGGGGACGAGTGGAAAAAACAGTCGCCGCGCTGGAGGGCGCAAGAAACGTCGAGGTTAATCTTTTGACAAAGACAATGACTCTTGACGCGGACGACAATCTTACGGCAGACAAAATAATAAACGCCGTGAGAAAAATCGGCTACGACGCAAGAGTTGCGGAAGGCGTAACGCTTGAATCTTTACGGGAAGAGCGGCAAAACGAATTAAAATCTATGAGTTTTCGCCTTCTCGTTTCCTTTATTTTTCTCGTTCCGCTTATGGTTCTTTCCATGACGGATTTTTGGAATTTTTCATTTAAAGGCGTTATCGAGCTTTTATTGACCCTGCCCATAATTATTGTAAATAAAAATTACTTTATCAGCGGTTTTAAAGCGATATTTGCCAAAGCCCCGAATATGGATTCGCTTGTGGCTGTGGGAGCAAGCGCGTCGTTTTTATACAGCGTATATCTTTTAACGAACAATCGCGCTATGAATATGTATTATTTCGATGGCGCGGCTATGATTATCGCGCTTATTACGCTAGGAAAATTTTTGGAGGCGAGGGCAAAGGCAAAATCCACCGGCGCTATGGAAGAAATAGCGTCTCTTACGCCAAAAGTCGCGAAAGTTTTGACTAAAGAAGGAAGTATCGAAGAAAGACAAATAGAGGATTTAAAAATCGGCGATATTATCGTAATTTCGCCGAAAGAAAGAGTGCCGGCGGACAGCGTCGTTATCGAGGGCGAAAGTTTGGCGGACGAGGCGTTTTTAACGGGAGAATCCGCGCCCGTGCCGAAGAAAAAAGGGCTTATGATAATAGCAGGCTCTTTAAACGGCAACGGCGCGTTAAAAGCAAGAGTGCTGAAAACAAACGAAGATTCTTCTCTTTCGCGCATTTTGAGTTTAATCGCCGAAGCCTCTGCGGGAAAACCGAAAATAGCGCGTATCGCGGATAAAGTTTCCGCTGTTTTTGTGCCGTCCATAATGACTATCGCGCTCATAGTTTTCATATGTTGGCTCTTAATAGGCGAGAGCCTTGACTTTGCGCTTAATATGGCAATCTCC
>JAGBKP010000157.1 GCA_017635875.1 Selenomonadaceae bacterium
AAGCTTTCACCAAACGAATATTACAAGTACATTGTCACCGGGCAATATCCTTTAAACAATATTGTTCCCACTATAAATATTATCCATTGAAAAAATTTATCCCTTTTTCTTAAAATGTCCTTGACATGGGGGACAATTCAAAAGGACTAACCCTTGAAAAAGCTATAACGGAAGCCGTGCATTACTGTATAGAACATAATGTTATGAAAAAATATTTGGAAGAACACGCAGGGGAGGTTTTTACAATGACAAGATTGGAATGGAACATTGACGACGCTAAAATTGCTTGGAAAGAAGAAGCGTGGGAAGAAGGTAGAGAAGAAGGTAGAGAAGAAGGCAGAGAAGAAGGCAGAGAAGAAGGGATAGCTTCAACCGCCGTTAATATGTTAAAAGAAAACATACCGATAGAAATCATCGCTCGCGTTACAAATTTACCCGCAAATGAAATTTTATCATTGAGATGAGGTTTTTACAATGATAAGATCAGAATGGAACATTGACGACGCTAAAATCGCTGGCAAAATAAAAAAAGTTTGCATTATCTCCTTTTTGTGATATAATAAACACGCAATTTTTTATACTTGGAGTGACTACGATGAATTATGTATTTGTCCCTAGAAAGGGAGCGGTAATTTTAGTAAGTCGCTCTGTCTCTCTGCCCGCTAGAAGGTAATTTATCTTTTTGCGGGTTTTTGTGTTTTTAGTGTTACTGTACGCAAATATTTTTGCGTACGCTGCTTTACGAAAGGTACAGGTGATACCAATGAATTTGAAAAAGAAAATCGTCGCGGCGGCAGTCGCAGGAACGCTTGCTTTTGGGTTAGGCGCGTATAACGCTAACGCTGCCGAAACCGAAAGAGACAGCATTGCTCAAGTTGCCCTCTTGCAGTCTTTGGCGCAGGGCTATTTTGGCGGCACGATTACGGCGGGCGAACTTCTTGCCCTGGGCGATACCGGCATTGGTACTTTTGAAGGATTAAACGGCGAAATGATTGTTATGGACGGCAAAATGTACCAAGCATTAGGCGACGGCAGAGTCATCGTTACGCCCGATTCCACGATTATCCCTTACGCTACAGTGTCTTTTTTTGATAAGGACGTCGCGCTCCCTTTGAAAAACATCAAAAACAAAGCGGAATTTGAGAAGGCTTTGAACGAAACGGTTGAGAAAAACGGAAAAAACAGCTTTTATATGGTGCGTCTTGACGCGGAATTTCCGTCCATACTCTTTAGAAGCGAATACGGAAGCAAACCGCCTTATCCCACCTTGGTTGAAGCCTTAAAGGGCAAACAGACCGAATTTACCGAAAAAAACATCAAGGGCACGCTTATCGGCTTATACTGCCCAAGCTATATGGGAGAGCTTAACACCCCGGGTTGGCATTTCCACTTTGTTTCGCAGGATAAAAAGAAAGGCGGGCATATTTTGGAACTCTCCCTCAACAAGGGAACGATATATCTCGATAAAAGCGATAAATTCACTATGATTGTGCCGGACGATCAAAAATTCCACAGCTTCAATCTTGCAAAGGATATGAGCGCGGATATTAAGAGCGCGGAACATGATACCAAGGGTAATATGAAATAATTTGTCGGTTTTAAACGATGGCGCTATGGGGACTCCGTGAAAATTTTTGCGTATGAAAAAAACGCTCGCTTGCGCGGGCGTTTTTTATTTTGGTGCGATAGACGCAGTGTCGCGATTTGTCAAACGATTGCTTAAGTGCGCGTAACGCGCCGTTGTTTTTGGGTCGCGATGTCCCAGTACGTCTTGCACCAAGCGTAAATCTTTTTTTGCCGCGTATAGATTTGTGCCGCAACTGTGGCGCAAAATGTGGCAGGATTCGCCCTCTATCTTTATACCGCAAGCCCTCAACGCTTTGTTTAATATGTATCTCAGTCCGTCCCTTGATATGCGCTTGTATCTTGTGAATTTTGCGTTGGACAAAAAGAGCGGCGTAAAATTCCCTTC
>JAGBKP010000158.1 GCA_017635875.1 Selenomonadaceae bacterium
GTTGTTTGTCAGCTTGCGATTTCAATAGTATGACCGGTTTTTTCCTGTTCCTCGATTTTCGGCATATTTATTGTTAGAACGCCGTCTTTATATTCCGCGGAGCATTTTTTTTCGTCAATATCCTTGATGAAAAAAGACCTCGACATACTGTTTGTCGCGCGTTCGCGACGCACATAACTTCCGTTTTCGTCTTTTTCTTCCAAAGTATCTTCTTTTTTGGTCGAAATGGTGAGGTAGTTGTTTTCGTATTTCAGCGAAATATTCTCTTTCTTTAATCCCGGAAGTTCCGCGCTTAGTTCGTACGCGTTGCCGATGTCTTTTACGTCGACTTTAAATTCCGGCACATTCTTGAACCCCGAAAGAAACGGCTCGTCGAAAACGGAGAAGAAGCGGTCGAACATATCTTCTTTCGCGGTCAAATCATTGTTTTTCATCATCATAGGCACTAATCCAAACATAGCGCAAATCCCCTTTCTGTAAATCTTTAACACATTTAAATTTATTTTTTCCTTGCGAGTTTTCCTCGTTTGTGATTATTATTATACTCAAAAAAATCAAAAAGTCAATAGGTCAAAATGTCAAAATTGAAAAATTTTTTATTTACCCGCATTTTTTTTTGAATTGAACATTATTGCATTTTGTTGTATAATCTTCTAAAAATCTATCGCAGAGGGCGGATAATATGAAAAAAAATCCTTTTCTTCCCGTTTACATCGTCGTTGTAGCCATATTTGTTTTGTCCGCCGGTATTTCCGTTTATTCTATAGGTCAAGAGGGGCAAAAAAATGATAGACGCGTAAATACGCTTTTGGCGGCTCGCGTTTACGATGTTATCTCAAACAATCTTTCCCGCGCCATTGTTATGTCTAATTCTATGTCTAACAACAGTTTTCTTATAGAGGATTTAAAAAACGAAGATAAATACGCGCCGAACGAATTTGGCGCGAATGTGAAAAAATATCTTGCCAACGTAAAAGAAGATATGAATTTTGCTACCGCTTTTGTGATTTCCGATAAGAGCAGGCGTTATTTTACCCATAAAGGTTTAAATTCCGTATTAGACCCCGTAAACAACGTGCGCGATTTTTGGTACCCGAAATTTATACATCAAAATAAAAAGCAGGAATTAAACGTAAACGTTGCAAGGCACAACAACAACGCTTGGACTATTTTCGTAAATACGAAGATGGAGGATAAGGACGGAAAACTTTTGGGGGTTTGCGGCGTCGGCGTAAATATGAAAGACGTGCAGGAAACGCTTTTAAATTTCAGTCGCAACTACGACGTAAAAATTGATCTTGTTCGCCCGAACGGCGTTGTTATGGTTGATATTTACGACGATAAAATCGGAAACGATAAAATAGATTTACCCGAAAAAGCTCTTGCGGATACTTCCGGTTTCTATTACGAGGAAGGAAAGCGCGGACATTTTAGGATTATTAAATATATAAACGATTTGGATTGGTATTTGGTAATAGCAAGCAACGACAATAAGAACGATTATCGCGGAGCGTTTTTTTCAAGCATATTGACGCATATTGCGCTGTGCCTTCTTATGCTCATCATCGTATTTAGAGCGATGAACTACGCGGCGAAAAACACAAGACAGCTTCACGAAGCTTCCATTATAGATAAACCGACGGGGCTTTACAACAAACGAGCCTTTGACGAATTAAAAGAGCATTTAAAAGCTGGCAAAATGCCGCCGAACTTTATGGTGATGACCGCCGACTTAAACGGCTTAAAGAGCGTGAACGACAATATGGGTCACGAGGCGGGCGACGAACTTATCGCAGGCGGCGCGTTCGTATTAAAATCCGTTGTAGAAAAATACGGCATAGCGTACAGAACCGGCGGAGACGAGTTTATGGCGATACTTCGTATGCCTATGTCAGATCTGGACGGATTAAAAGAGTCGCTTGAAAAAGCGATGAACGAATGGCACGGAAAAACGGTGCCAAGTCTATCCATTTCATACGGATTTGCCTCAAGCGAAGAAAACCCCGATATGGATATAGACGAGCTTATAAAACTTTCAGACAGCAGAATGTACGCCAATAAGGACGAATATTACAAAAAAACCGGCGCAAAGAGAAGAACATAATCAAAAAATAGGCTGTGAAAAAATTTAGTTTTTTCACAGCCTATTTTTTGATAATCTTGATAAACTCCCTCCGTCACTTCGTGACACCTCCCTCAAAGAGGGAGGAGAGGGCTTGCCCTCCTCTTTGAGGAGGGATGCCGCGAAGCGGCAGGGAGGAGTTTACGCTTTATTGATTTTTATGAAACAGCCGCGCAACCGCTTTTTATTATGTTGAAAATATGTAAAAATGTTGTATAATGGCTTTTAGAATTTTACAAGGAGAATTTGAATGGATAACACTAATTCGATAGCTAAAGTCGTCTTATGCACGACCGTATCTTTTTTCGTTATACTTTTTTTAGGCGCGGCAGGCGCGCTTTCCGTCGCCAATCACAATAAAGTGGTTAAAGGCGTAACGTACATAGGGCGCGATATATCGGGGCTTACGAAAAGCGAAGTCCAAGATTTTTTTGCCGGAGAAAGCAAAAAAAAGCTCGATAAAATGACAATTATTATGCAATACGGAAATAATTCGTGGACTATAAAAAAAGACGAAATAGGGCTTGCGACAAATGCGGAGGACGCGGCTAATGTGGCGTATTCCATTGGCAGAGACGGCACCGTATTGCAAAATTTTTTAAACCAGGTAAGATTGCTCATGAAAAAAACGGAGGTATCGCTTGAAGGAAAATATGACGAAGAAAGGTTACAGGCGAAACTCATAAAGGTAAAATCCGCAGTTGACAGAGAACCGGTGAACGCGACCGCGACGCTTCATTCAAACGGTATGATAACGACAACGGAGGGCGTTGTCGGAAAAAAACTCGATATAGAGCCCATTATGGAAGAACTCGATTCAAAACTTACAAAACTTGAGGCTCTTGAAATCATAATACTTCAACCGAAAGAAACGGAGCCTTACGTTAAAACTTCCGATATAGCCGCGATAGACAGCGTTTTAGCGTCTTATACGACGACGTTTTACGCAGGCGACAGAGGCGACAACATTATTTTAGCATCGTCTAAACTAAACGATATACTTTTAAGAAACGGCGAGACTTTTTCATTTAACACAACGGTAGGCTCGCGCACAAAAGCGGCGGGATATAAAGACGCGCCCGTTATAGTCGAAGGCAAAATATTGGAAGACGTGGGCGGCGGCGTATGTCAAGTGAGTTCTACGCTTTATAACGCGGTGCTTTTGGCGGGGCTTACGCCGACAGTTCGCGCGCCGCATTTTTATCCGTCCGCATATTGTCCGCCGGGGCTTGACGCAACGGTTGCGGACGACGTGGTTGATTTTAAATTCAAAAATCCTCTGCCGCACCCGATTTATCTCGTATCAAGCGCGTACGGCGGCTATCTCACAATTTATATTTTGGGAACGAAAAGCGATTTGGGCGGCAAGAGCATAACCCTTGAACAGAGCGGCTCAAGACTTACGCCTACCATTCATCGCGTGTACACTCAAAACGGCGTAGTGGTAAACCGCGAATTTATGCACACGGATTATTACGATAACCCCGCTAACGCTAATTGAAATTTAAAACCGTACTTTTCTTTTTCTCTTTTTTATAAAAAAGAGAAAAAGAAAAGTACCAAAAGAAAAAGAGAAAAAATTTTAATATAAAAATAACCTCTACAAAAAATAAGAAAGGTAAGATTGCAAATGGATTTTATTGTTGAAATGCCGGAATTTACGGAATTTGAGAAGCAAATTCAAGCGGAGAGAGATTTTTTTAAGTATATGGAGCTTTTAAAAAAAGCAAAAAACGAATATATTATAATTATCGTTGCCGGCGATACTCCGGCGGGACCGCTTTTTACTCCCGAACATTCTGCCGCTATGATGAGCGCGCTGGGATTGCGGCTTAATATGGTTCAGGCTTATCGTCAGCCGTATGTGGCTATTATAGACGGCGGAGAAGTGATTTACGAGCAAACCTCGCAGGATTTGACCAAAGCAATTACCGTTGATGCGGATTTTGGCGAGCATAAACTCTTTATACATAGCGGCGGTTTTGATTGCGCGGATAAATTCGGTTGGAGAGCTGTTTTAAAGGTTGATGATAATTGCCATTACGGCAGTAGAGGGCTTAATTTTTATACTTTTAACTCTAACAAGGGTTATATGGCGGATTTTTTTCGTTGGGAAACATTTGAAGATAAAAATGCGGAATATCCGCTGCACAAACCGTTTTTAGACGCGCAGGAAATTTTTTCTGCCATTGAGAATAATTCAATGGGGGGGGGGGTCGCTTGACAGCGTAATATATTGCTTATTTACGACGCCTTTTTTCACATCTCCGCAAATGCGTTCAAAAGAGGAACAATTTTCGCGAAGCATAGATTTTAAATTCGGCGATATGCTTACAAACGAAGAATTGTTCAAGAATATTTGGGATAACAAGTTGCTTCATTTTTGCAATGATTTTAATTCTATGGAGGATTTGAAAGAAGCGATTTCAACGCCCGATTCGTACAATGACATAACGGGAGTGCTAAAGTTTAAAGACCACTCTTCAAATGTGGTAAACACCAGGAATGGCATAAGAATTACGACAAATCAGCCGAAACGATTTAAGCGCGCCGTTTTCCTAGTGGGGCTTTGCACGACTTTTGGCGTTGGAGCGGACGATTCTCATACTATAGCGTCATTTTTGCAGAGAAAATTAAACGAACGCGCGTCCAAAGAAAAATTTATAGTTTATAATTACGGTTATTTTGCGGGTAATTGGCGAACAGGGGAGGACGATAAATTAATCCCCATACTTTCGTCTTTGCCGACGAAGAAGGGCGACGTTGTTTTTCTGTATTACGATATGCCGCTCGTTAAAGGCTTGCCTTTTTGCGATTTAACGCTTAAATCCGACAGACCACATAGCTATGGCGAGATTTTTTTAGACGTCGGTCATTATGCGGCAAACGGCAATAAAATGATTGCCGACGGACTTTTTGATTTTTTGAAAGAGCATAAATTTTTTAAAAACGCGACTATGAAAATTATGCGTCAAGGCGCAAAAGATACGCCTAATATTGACGCAAACGATACGAAAGAAGCCGAACTGTTGACGAATTACAAAAAAGAACTTGCGAAATTTTACGACGAAAACATACGTCCCAAAGTCGGCGCGATAGTTATGAACGCAAATCCATTCACTTACGGGCATAGATTTTTGGTGGAAACCGCCTTAAAGAACTCAGATTATCTTATTGTTTTCGTGGTTGAAGAAGATAAATCGGAAATTCCGTTTAAGGACAGAATTGCGCTTGTAAGGGAAAACACCGCAGATTTGCCCAATGTTTTCGTAATGCCTAGCGGAGAATTTATCATATCCGCCAAAACTTTCAGCGAATATTTCGCTAAAGAGAGCATACAAGAGCAAAAAATCGACACAAGCAAGGACGTGACGCTTTTTGCAAAAGAAATCGCGCCCACGCTGGGTATCAGCGTCCGCTTTGCGGGCAAAGAGCCTACGGATAAAATAACGGCGCAGTATAACGAAGATATGGCAAAAATTTTGCCCCAATACGGGCTTGAATTTATAGAGATAGAGCGTAGCAAAACGGACAAAGGAGAAATAATAAGCGCATCTACCGTGAGAAAACTTGCAAAAGAACGAGATTTTGAGAAGTTAAAGTCGCTCGTCCCGCCCGCTACGCTCCGTTATTTGAAGGGAAAATATTAAACTCCTCCCTGCCGCTTCGCGGCATCCCTCCTCAAAGAGGATGGCGAGACTTGCCTCACTCTTTGAGGGAGGTGCCCGAAGGGCGGAGGGAGTAACAAAACGAAAACTTTCCGTGAATAGTAACGAAAAAGAATTTTAAAAGAAAAACTAATCAATATAGTTTAGTAAAGTTTTTTCTTTCTTCTTTTTCTTTGCTACTTTCTTTTTCTTCTTTCTTTTTTTCAAAAAAGAAAGAAGAAAAAGAAAGTAGTTATTAACTAAAAGGAAGGATAAATATGAAAATAAGACCGCGCAGACTTCGATTAAGCGAAAACATTCGCTCTATGGTACGGGAAAACGCTTTAAGCGTAAAAGATTTTGTATATCCGCTTTTTGTGGTGCCCGGCGAGCATATTAAGGAAGAAATCGAAAGTATGCCCAATGTTTATCATCTTTCGGTGGACGAAGCGGTGAAAGTCGCAAAGGAAGCGGAGAGCTTGGGCATACCCGCGCTTGAAATATTCGGACTTCCCGAATACAAAGACGAAATAGGCTCGTCCGCTTGGGATATGGAAAGTCCCGTGCAAAGAGCGATAACGGCGATAAAAAACGCCGCGCCGAATTTGGTTTTGATAGGCGACGTTTGCCTTTGTCAATATACCACGCACGGGCATTGCGGGAAATTATGCGGCGACTATGTGGATAACGACGCGACGCTTGCGCTTTTGGCGAAAGTTGCCGTAAGCCAAGCGAAAGCGGGCGCGGATATCATCGCGCCGTCGGATATGATGGACGGCAGAGTTGCGGCTATAAGGAGCGCGCTTGACGCCGAAAATTTTGCTAATGTTTCCATAATGTCTTACGCGGTAAAATACGCTTCCGCATACTACGGCCCCTTTAGGGACGCCGCAAATTCCGCGCCGCAGTTCGGAAATCGCAAGCAGTATCAAATGGACCCCGCGAACGCCAGAGAAGCGTTAAAAGAAACGGCGCTTGATATTGAAGAAGGCGCGGATATTATTATGGTGAAACCCGCGCTGTCGTATCTTGATATAGTAAGCAAAGTGAGGGAAAATATAAATCTGCCGCTCGCGGTTTATAACGTCAGCGGCGAATACGCTATGGTAAAAGCGGCGGCGAAAAACGGCTGGATAGACGAAAAACGCATCGTTTTGGAATCGCTTTTAAGTATGAAACGGGCGGGCGCGGATATTATAATAACCTATCACGCGCTTGACGCGGCTAAATGGTTGAACGAGTAGGAACATAGATTGGAAAGGAAAAATTATGCTTTCGCTTACAAAATCAAAAGAAGCGTTTGAAGAAGCAAAAACGCTTATGCCGGGCGGGGTGAACAGCCCCGTTCGCTCTTTTTCGGCTATGGGGTCTACGCCTCCTTTTATAGAGAAGGCTAAAGGCTCTAAAATTTACGATATAGACGGAAACGTTTATATTGATTACGTCGGCTCTTGGGGGCCTATGATAGCGGGACACGCGAACGAAAAAGTTATCGCGGCGATAAACGCGGCGGCGAAAAACGGTACAAGCTACGGCGCGCCTACGCTTTTAGAGAGTAAGCTCGCTAAACTTACTATGGAATTTTACCCGAGCATTGAAAAAATCCGTATGGTAAATTCGGGCACGGAGGCGACTATGAGCGCGCTTCGTCTTGCGAGGGGATTTACCGGGCGGGATAAAATCGTAAAATGTATCGGTTGCTATCACGGACACAGCGACGGGCTACTCGTTGCGGCAGGCTCCGGCGCGGCGACTTTCGGCGCGCCAAGTTCGCCCGGCGTAACTAAAAATGTTGCGGCTGATACTCTGCTTGTTCCGTATAACGATACGGAGGCGACGGAAAAAGTTTTTGAGGAATACGGAGAAAATATCGCCGCGCTTATCATAGAGCCCGTTGCGGGAAATATGGGGCTTGTTCTGCCAAAGCAAGGCTATCTTCGCGCTTTAAGAGAAATCACCGAAAAATACGGCGCGTTACTTATTTTTGACGAAGTAATGTGCGGATTTAGAGCGTCTTTAGGCGGGGCGCAAGCGGCTTACGGAATTACGCCGGATTTAACCTGTCTCGGAAAAATTATCGGCGGCGGACTTCCCGTTGCGGCTTACGGAGGAAGACGCGATATTATGGATAACGTCGCGCCCGTAGGAAAAGTGTACCAAGCGGGGACGCTATCAGGAAATCCTCTCGCTATGGCGGCAGGCATAGCAACTCTTGAAATATTAAAAGAGGATATAGACGGAGCGGACGCAAGCCGCGCGCTAACGCTTAAGACAAAAGAGCTCGTTTTGGGAATAGAAGCAAAGGCAAAAGAGGCGGGCGTAAAAATAATAACGCATCAAGCGGGTTCTATGTTTGGAATTTTCTTTAGCGAAAAAGAAGTATATAACTACGAAGACGCGGCAAGCGCAGATCAAGAAGCGTTTAAAATATGGTTCCATTCTATGCTTGAACAAGGCATATATCTTGCTCCTTCGCAATTTGAAACCGTTTTTATGTCGCTTGCCCATACGAAAGAGGATATTGAAAAGACAATAGAGGCGGCGGGCGTTGCGTTTAAAAAAGTGTGCGGATAGGGAAAAATTATGGAATATAATGCAACGTTAACCGAATATACGGAATACTGAAAATTACTTGCGCTGAAGTGTGACTCCTCCCTGCCGCGAAGCGGCATCCCTCCTCAAAGAGGAGGGCGAGGCTTGCCTCCCTCTTTGAGGGAGGTGCCCGAAGGGCGGAGGGAGTTTTGAGAAGTTTTCAAGAAAGAGAGACAAGAAAAAAGTAAATAATTAGTTTTTAGAGAATTTTATCAAATTAAACATAAATTTAAAATGGAGGTAATAACTTTGACATTAGCGGGTATTTTACTTTTGGGCGGCTTTGTTCTCTTTGCCGCGCTTATGGTAGCAAGAATATTGCCGACGCTTTTGGCGCTCCCCATTATGGCGGGCTGGATAGCCTTTATCGCGGGCGTTCCGTTTTTTGATTGGCTCTCCGAAATTATGGTGAAAGGCTCTTTTCGCTTAAGCGCGCCTATCGTTTTGGTAGTGTTTGGCGCGATGTTTGCGCGGGTTATTCAAAAAACCGGCATATCCGACGCTATCATAAAAAAAGCTGCGGAACTTTCGGGCGATCAGCCGATAGCTATCGCCACTCTTATGACGGCGGCAACTGCTTTTGTTTTTTTAGGAATGAGCGGTCTTGGCGCAATCATTATGATAGGCTCTATCGCTATCCCCATTATGACAGGCGCGGGAATTGCCGCTATTGACGCGGTTATTTTAATTCTTTTAGGTATGCTTACGGGCAGCGCGCTTAACTTTGCGGGCGCGGCGACGGGCATAGGCATATTCGGCGCGGACGCGGTGCTTCGCTACATAGTGCCCGGCGCTATTGTGTCTGTTGTCACGACTTGCGCTTATATTATGATAAATATTCCACGCGGCCAAAATACGGGGTCGTCGATGTTTGCTTTAACGAAAAATTTCATAGTCTCCGTTTTGTCCGTGCCGGGAAGTCTTGTCAGCGTCATTGGGAAACTATTCTCTCAAAAGAAATCAAATCTTATAAAGAAGAAAGAAGCCCTTCCGGGCGCGGCTTTAATTACGCCTATTTTGCCTTTGGCGGTTATCGGCGTTATAAACTTTACTGTAGGGCTCGGAAACGCGGCGGAGGGAAAAATCGACCCAATAGCCGCCGCCGTACTTGGGTTCGTAATTGCTTCGCTATACGCGGCGCTGCTCGTTCGCCCGACGCAAGCCGTAAACCTTTTTACAGGCTCTATTGTTGACGGCATTAAAGACGTGGCGGGCGTTATATTCCTCTTTATGGGTATCGGTATGCTTGTGACGGCAACCACTCAACAGGCGGCGATTGATATTTTAAATCCGCTTTTTATCGCGGTTATGCCAAATTCTTTCTACGGCGTGTTGTTGTTGTTTACAATTCTGGCTCCTGCGGCTCTTTATCGCGGTCCGTTCAATATGTACGGTATGGGCACGGGTATCGCCGCAATCCTCACCAGTCTTAACATTATTCCCGCAACGGCTCTTTACGGAATGTTTGCGGGCGTTGGGTATCTCCAAACCATAGCTGACCCCACCAATTCTCACAATACTTGGCTTTCAGGCTTTGCAGGAGTGGACGCTACAAGCGTGATGAAACGTATTCTTCCGTACGCTTGGGGAGCTTGCGTATTGATGATGATTTTTGTCGCGACGCTAAAGTAAAGCGGGCTAGGGGGTGAAAATATGCGCCAAGTACGAATCGGCATTGACGTTGGCGGCACATTTACCGACGCGGTCGCCATTGACAACGAAAGTTACGAGATTATAGCGAAAGAAAAAATTCCCACCACACACGATTCCAAAGAGGGCGTTGCAGAGGGTATCGTTCGCGTTTTGCAGAACATTATGGAAAACAACGGCATAAAGCCGGAAGAAGTGGTATTTATCGCCCACGGCACTACTCAAGCGACGAACGCTCTTCTTGAAGGAGATGTGGCTGTCACGGGAATTTTAAGTATGGGCAGCGGCATAGAAGCGGGTCGGGCAAAAAAAGTCAGCAATATAGGAAATATTCCTCTGGCTCTGGGCAAAGAGTTAAAAACGGTGTTCACATTTCTTGAAACGGCGGACGCAAAATCCGACGCAAAGGAAGTCGA
>JAGBKP010000159.1 GCA_017635875.1 Selenomonadaceae bacterium
CCATTCGGAAGTCAAATATTCCGCTTATTAAAGAAACAAGCGAAGTCTGTGAGATTAGTCCGCCGGGGAGAGTATGCTTAAAAGACACCGCGCCTTTTTCGCCGCGAAGTTTTTTTCCGAAGGGTGCCATATTTAAATTTGCGTATATATCGTCAAGCGGGGCTTCGCCGTAACTTTCGGCTATTATGAGAAAGATATTTTTGGGCGGCGTTATCGGCGAAGTTTTTGTAGTTCGCTTAAACAGCGTTAGAGGGTTAATATTATTGTCGGCGGTGAGTTTTATGTTCGGCAACGCCATATCAAAATCTGCGATAAATAATTTTCCTATCGTTTCAATGCTTTCGCTGTCTGTGTGCTTTAGCGCGTCGGGCAATCTTTTTTTCTTCAATAGTTTTAAATTTACTAAATCGTCTATCGTAGCTTTTGCCATAAACGCGTCGTCTTTGACTATTCGCGGAACTTCGTCCCATTCGGGTTTGTTCCTGTGCAAAAACGTTCCTCCGAAACGCAAAAAGTAAAAGAGCGCGACTGCGCCTAAAACGACAAGCACGGCGGGCGGATTTACCGCGCTTACGTTCACGCTTAAAAACGCGCCGGCTATGGCGTAAAGCGCAACCAAATACGGCGCGTAACTTAAAAGAATAAGCGCGCCGTGGTTTTGGCGAAAGAAAATATCGGCGAGATTTTTTTTGTCAGCGTTTCCGCCCAGCCAAATTGTGGGATTATATATATCGTGAAAATGAAAATAAAATATCATCTTCCCAATAAAAGCGGTGTAAACAATAGCAAGATAAAAAAGCGTCACGGCAAGTTTTGCGCCGTTTAGCATATCCAAAGTAAAAATTTGCGTAAAATTATTCGTCGCGACAAATATAAACGATAAGATAAAATTCCATAAAAAGAGGTAGGCGTTAATATCCATCCCCCACCAAAAACCGTAGCGGAAACATTCGCGCCATTTTTTTAATTCTCCTATAGGAGATTTCTTTTTTCCATAGAATAATATAAAAATAAGCCGAAAAAAAGCGCACAGAACAGGCGCAAGCAAAAAAAGCAAAAAATCGTTTACGGCAAAAGAAAATAAATTCATAACGCGCCTCCTTTTTTGCGTATTATAGCAAAAAAATTTTACTTTAGAAAGGGTGAGATTATGGGAAATTTAGCTTACGCGGAAGAATATGATGACGATTACAAGTATGAGGTGATAAACGGCGTAGAATACGCTATGGCGCCGCCTATGGTGTCGCATAATAAAGTTATTATGAATTTATCTCGTATTATTGCTTCGTATCTTCGCGGCAAAAGATGTCAAGTTTTTACGGATACGGGCGTACTATTAGGCGAAAACGAGGTTATCCCCGATTTGCTCGTGGTATGCGACCCGTCTAAAATCGGCGAGATGTATATAGAAGGCGCGCCGGATTTTGTTGTCGAGGTGCTTTCACACAGTACGGAAAAAAGGGACAGAACAGACAAATTTCAACTTTACGAAAAATACGGTGTAAAAGAATACTGGATAGTTGATACTTGGGGAAAATCCGTTGATGTATATAAACTTCAAAACGAAAAATTTGCGCTTACGAATATACATAGACTTCCTATGGAAAAAACTTTAAGAAAAGAAGAACAGGCAAAGTTGCAACTTACGATTAAACTTTCGTTATACGATGACTTGGAATTTGATGTCAGCGAGGTGTTTGAAGGTCTATGAACATAAAAATATTAGTGGCTTTACACAAGCCTTATTGGCTGCCTAAAGACAGTTGTTATTTTCCCTTACAAGTCGGCGCGGCGGGCAAAGACAGTTTCGGCATACGACGCGACGACGAAGGCGAAAACATCAGCGAAAAAAATCCGAATTTTTGCGAACTTACCGCGCTATATTGGGGATTTAAACATATCGACGCAGATTATATCGGGCTTTGTCATTACAGACGCTATTTTACAAAGCGTGAGCGTTTTCGGTTGCAAAAGCGAAAAGAGGCTGTTTTAACCGCCGAAGATTGGGAGAAACTTTTAAGCAAATATCCCGTAATAGTGCCCAAAAAGAGACATCACTTTATAGAAACGAATAAAAATCATTATTACCACGCTCACCACAGAGAGGGATTGGACGCGCTTGAAGCCGTTTTGGAGGAAAAATATCCGGAGTATGTAAAGTCTTATGAAAAAGTGATGGAGCGCACTTGGGCGCATCTCTTTAATATGTTTGTTATGCGTAAAGATTATTTCGATAGGTATATGACTTTCCTTTTCGACGTTCTCTTTGAAGTGGAAAAACGAGTTGACATCACGGGATATAGCGTTTACGAGGCGAGAATTTTCGGCTTTTTGGCGGAACGCCTGTTAGACGTGTGGCTTGACGCGGAAGATATTTCGTACAAAGAACAGAACGTCACTTTTTTGGAGCGACAAAATTGGATTAAGAAGGGGACTAACTTTTTGCTTCGGAAATTTAGGGGTAGGGGAGAAAATTAAAAAATGATGGGGGCAACGCCCCATATTATGACAAGAATTATAAAAATACTCTAATTGCAAAAAGAAATAAAAAAAGCGGCAACTATCCACGATTAAGTGATAGTTGCCGCTTTTTTACACTTTCAGCACAGCCATAAACGCCTCTTGCGGAAGCTCCACGCTTCCTACCGCTTTCATTCGCTTTTTACCCTCTTTTTGCTTTTCTAATAGTTTGCGTTTTCTCGTAATGTCGCCGCCGTAACACTTCGCAAGCACGTCTTTTCTCCTTGCGCGCACATTTTCTCTCGCTATTATCTTGCTTCCTATCGCCGCTTGTATTGGTATCTCAAACATCTGCTGCGGGATAAGTTCTTTTAATTTTGCCGCAAGCGCTCTGCCTCTCGCGGGGGCGCGGTCTTTATGCACTATGCAAGAGAGCGCGTCAACCATATCTCCGTTTAAGAGTATATCCACTTTTACAAGATTAGATTCCCTATAATCGGAAAGTTCGTAGTCTAATGAGGCAAATCCTCTGGTCGCGCTCTTTAGTTGGTCGAAATAGTCGAAAATTATCTCGTTTAGAGGTATCATATAAGAAAGCATAACGCGATTTGTGTCGAGATAATCCATTGTAATATATTCGCCGCGCTTTTCTTGCGATATTTCCATAACCTTTCCAACAAAATCGTTCGGCACGATAATACTCGCTTTTACGAAGGGCTCCGCGATGCTTGCCGTTTCCGTTGCGGTCGGCAAATCCGAAGGGTTGTCTATGTAAATCACTTCGCCGTTCGTTTTTGTGACTTTATAAATAACGGACGGCGCGGTGGTGATGAGTTTAAGGTTATACTCCCTTTCAAGCCGCTCTTCGATAATCTCCATATGAAGAAGCCCCAAAAATCCGCAACGAAAACCAAATCCTAAAGCCGCTGACGTTTCCGGCTCGTATACTAGGCTTGCGTCGTTAAGAGAGAGTTTTTCAAGTGCCTCTTTTAAATTTTCGTAGTCTTCCGAGAGCGTCGGATAAATACCGCTATAAACCATCGGCGTTACTTTTCTGTAGCCGGGCAAAGGCTCTTTTGCGGGATTGTTTAAAAATGTTACGGTATCGCCGACTCGAACGTCTTTTACGTCTTTAATAGACCCCGCCAAAAACCCGACTTCCCCGGTGTCTAGCTCCGTAAGTTCCTTTGCGGTGGGGCGAAAGCAACCCAGTTCCGTTACTTCAAAAACTTTCCCCGTCGCCATCATCTTTAGCTTGTCGCCTTTTTTTATTCGACCTTCGACAACTCTTACGAGAGCGACGACGCCTCTGTAGCTGTCAAAATAGCTGTCGAATATTAACGCTTTTAACGGCGCGTTGTTGTCGCCTGCGGGCGCGGGCAAATGCTTTACGATAGCCTCTAAGATTTCATCAATGCCGACGCCGGTTTTTGCGGAGGCAAGCACTGCGTTTTCCGTATCAAGTCCTATTGTGTTTTCTATTTCGTCTTTAACTTTTTCGGGGTCTGCGGAGGGCAAATCTATTTTATTTATAACGGGAATGAGTTCTAAATTATTTTCAAGAGCAAGATACACGTTAGCCAACGTTTGCGCCTCAACGCCTTGCGTAGCGTCTACAACCAAAAGCGCGCCTTCGGTTGCGGCAAGCGACCTGCTTACTTCGTAGTGAAAATCAACGTGCCCGGGCGTGTCTATTAAATTAAGCTCGTATTCTTCTCCGTCTTTAGCTTTATACATAAGCCGCACCGTCTGCGCTTTTATGGTTATGCCGCGCTCTTTTTCAAGCTCCATATTGTCTAAAACTTGTTCCGCCATTTCTCTTTTGGTAAGCGTGCCGGTAGCTTCTATCAGTCTATCTGCAAGCGTTGATTTTCCGTGATCAATATGGGCGATTATAGAAAAATTTCTGATGTTCTTTTTATCCATAATTTCCTCCGTTTTTGTTTAGGTTTATTTATGAATTTGCGTCGCATTTTTATATTTATTATAACAGAAATTTTTGCAATATAAAAGGGGCTGCGCTATCTGCAACCCCTAAATTTTTTTATTCGGCGTACACGCTAATCTGGCGATTATATTTGCCCTTTCTTTCAAAAGCGACTTTGCCGGCTATTTTTGCAAAAAGGGTATCGTCTTTGCCGATTCCCACATTATTGCCCGGATGGAAATGCGTGCCGCGTTGACGGACTAAGATACTGCCTGCGGTTACTATAGTACCCGCCTGCTCTTTCACGCCTAAACGTTTAGAGTTCGAGTCACGACCGTTTCTTGTGGAGCTCACGCCTTTTTTATGAGCGAAAAGTTGTAAATCAAATCTCATTATAATTTCACCCCTCTTTTATTTTTACTATTTTGGGATAAAGTTTTGCTATTTCGTTTAATCCTAATCGCATAGTCTTTAATATCGCGTCCGTGAGTTCGTCCGGCTCGTCTTTTAAACTAAGAAACAAATCCCCTGATTCGGCTTTATAGTCGATGTTTTTCTTTAAATGCTCGCCTAAACCGAGTAGAGCAGTTTGCGTAAGCGCGGAAACTCCGGCGCAGACTATATCGTGTCCGTGGGGCGCTGTATTTGCGTGTCCCGTAACGGAAAAACCTGCGATGCGACTATCTTTCGTTTTAAAAATAATTTCTATCATTATAAATCACGCAGAAATCTTTTCGACAACGACTTTTGTATAAGGCTGACGATGCCCCATACGACGGCGATAGTTGGATTTTGCCTTATACTTAAAGACGCGAATTTTCTTGCCTTTGCCGTTCTTTTCGACTTTAGCGGTAACTTTTGCGCCTTCAACCAAAGGAGTTCCGAATTTAACAGTATCTCCGTCTGAAACTGCAAGCACCTCTTCAAAGGTTACGCTTGCGCCTTCTTCAGCGTCAAGTTTTTCAACGAAAAGCACATCGCCTTCCGCCACTTTGTATTGCTTGCCGCCGGTTTTAATAATAGCGTACACAAAAACACCTCCCTATATTTTTTGAGATGATCTCGCCGATTACGGTATGAAAAGTTTTCATTTAAAACCTCATCGCGCGGATTGTCGACTAGCATAATATCATAAAATAAAGGCGGTTGTCAAACGAAAAGTATCTTAGTTGTAATAATTTTTCGCATAATTTGAAAAAAATAATATTCGTGCTATAATGTAAAAAATATGAAAACAAGGAGCAAATTATGGCAAAACGAAAACGCAGGCGAAGTTTTTCCTTTTTTAGATTCGCGATATTATTTTTAATAGCCTTTGGCTTAATGTTTGCACTTAGCGGCGGGGTCGATATTTTCCCCAAAAACGCTTGGCAAAAAGTCGGCGATATGATGCCGAAAGAAAATGCAGTAAACGAAATCGGCAAAGATTCAACGCTTTTAAATCGTGTAAAACGGATAATTTTTATTAAAAATGCCGTAAACGCAAGGGTAAACAATGAAAATTTCGTAAAAATCGGCGAAATGCCGCGGGATTTAATTCACGCTATTGTAGCCGTCGAAGACAGCAGGTTTTACACGCATCACGGCTTTGACATCGAAGCCATTGGGCGCGCGTCTCTCGTAAACTTGCAATACGGCAGGATAGAAGAAGGCGCAAGCACAATAACCCAGCAGGTTGTAAAAAATCTTTTTTTATCTTCCGAGCAGACGTTTGGCAGAAAAATAGAGGAAATAATCCTTGCTCTTGATATGGAGATGGTTTACGATAAAGAGGAAATTTTGGAGCTTTACCTAAACACGATTTATTTCGGCTCTAATTTTTATGGAATTAAAGACGCGGCTAAAGGTTATTTCGGTAAACTCCCAAAAGATTTAACCATTGAAGAATCCGCAATGCTGGCAGGGCTTCCCAACGCGCCGTCGCTCTATTCGCCTTATGTGGATATGGAACTATCTAAAAAGCGTCAGCGGATAGTTTTGGACGCTATGGAAAAAAACGGCTATATTATAAATTCCACGGCGGAAAAAGCAAAAGTTGCGCCGCTGTATTTTGTAAAGTAAAAAAACCTATCGAAGAATTATTGCTTCGATAGGTTTTTTTATAGAATCGTAAAAAATACTTTTTTATATGTTACTTTTTCCAACTGCGTCGAAAGTATCGGTTACGGATTTTTCCGGTTCGTTATCCATTAGACTTACAATATAAATCGCGATAAGCGAGAAGAAAAAGCCGGGAACGATTTCATAGAGGCCAAAAAGAGCAAGTTGTTTCCACACAAGCACAGTAACGCCGCCTACGATAATTCCGCATACGACACCTTTTTTCGTAGTGCGACGCCAAAATAAACTCATTAAAATCGCAGGCCCGAACGCTGCGCCAAATCCTGCCCAAGCGTAAGCGACCATATCCAAAATAAAGCTGTTGGGGTTAAGACCCAAGAACACGGAAACGGACGCGATTATAAGGACGGAAGCGCGAGAGAGCCAAACGAGTTCTTTTTCTTCCGCGTCTTTACGAATCATCGTGCGATAGATATCCTGCGCAAAAGCCGATGCCGCAACCAAAAGCTGACTAGACGCGGTGCTCATTATCGCGGCTAATACCGCGGAAAGCACAACGCCCGCGATAATAGGAGGAAAGAGCGTGTTTGTCATAACGAGAAATACCGTTTCGGTTTCCGTGCCGGTAAGCGGAAAAGTGAGATAAACCCTGCCGACCATACCGACAGCGACGGCGGCGGCAAGAGAAAGAACAACCCAAGTCATAGCAATTCTTGTGGCTTGTTTAATTTCACCGGACGAAGTTATCGCCATAAAACGAACTAAAATATGAGGTTGACCGAAATATCCAAATCCCCACGCAAGAAGCGAAATAAGCTCTATAAAGCCCATTGTAGAGCCGTCAGGCTTCGTAAGCGGAGCAAACATAGACGCGCCGACTTTTTCGATTTCCGCTATGGTTTCGGCAACGCCGCCGACGGAAATGGCGCCGCAAATCGGAACTATCAAAATAGCGAAAAACATCATTACGCCTTGAATGAAGTCCGTGCGACTTACCGCCAAAAATCCGCCGATAAGCGTATAGAACACAACGGACGCCGCGCCGATAAATATGGCGTATTCGTAAGGCACGCCGAAAATGGATTCAAAAAGTCTGCCCGCAGCCACAAAGCCGCTTGATGCGTAAAGTATGAAGAAGATCAAAATAAAAATCGCGGGCACGACGCGCAAAATATTTGTCGTATCTTCGTAGCGATTTTGCAAAAATTCCGGCAGCGTCAATGAATTTTTAGCAAGCTCCGTATATTTACGAAGACGCGCCGCTACAAACTGCCAATTCGCCCAAGTGCCGATAGCGAGCCCAACTGCAATCCAACCCGCGTTAAGCCCCGCAAGGTACGCAAAGCCGGGAAGCCCCATAAGCATCCATCCGCTCATATCGGAGGCTTCGGCGGAGAGCGACGTTACCCACGCGCCGAGTTTGCGATTGCCCAAAAAGTAATCGCTCATATTTTTCGTGCGACGGTAGTAGTAGATGCCGATGGCCATCATAACTCCGATGTAAAGCACGAAAGTGTTGATAATAATAAGATTATGAGTCAAAATAAGTCCCCCCTCAGGAAAAGATACGCCTCATTATACATAGACGAATTTTAAAAAGCAAGAAAAATTTTGCATTAAATTGTATATTTTGTGAAAAATGGGAAATTATTCCCATATATTGATGATGAATTTTTATGCCATATATGTTTTATAGCTTTTGAATGATTTTTTAAAAAATAACTTTTTAATGGAATTTTCACTATACTGTGTTAAAGTTCGAGTATGAAATTTATATATGCAATATACTCAAAATAAAAAGGGGTTTTCTTAATTGAAATTACAACATGTTACAAAGCGCTCCGGACTTACTGTGCCGTATAATCAAGAAAAAATTTTTAACGCTATAAAAGGCGCAAATGAAGACAGCACGGAAAAAATGACGGATAGCGAGATGCGTTCCGTTACTCTCGCCGTTGAAGGTAAAATCAGCGACAGATCCGCTGTCACCGTGGAAGAAATTCAAGATATTGTGGAACAAGCCTTGATGAAACACGGCTATTTTGACATAGCAAAAAAATATATACGCTATCGTCATCGCCATGAAGAGCGGCGCAAGGCGCAAAAACACTTAATGGAAGCATATAGGGAGATTTTCTTTTCAGATGCCGAAGGGGCGGATTTTAAGCGCGACAATGCCAACATCAACACCGATGCGTCTATGGGTATTATGCTCAAACTTGGCGCAGAGGGCGCAAAACATTTTGTCGATAATTATTTTCTGCCCGAATCATTTGCCGAAGCGGATAAGGAGAATTTTATCCATATACACGACAAAGATTTTAGTCTTATAACCTTTAACTGTTGCCAGATTGACTTGTTGAAGCTCTTTAAAGGCGGATTTTCCACGGGTCATGGTTTTTTAAGAGAGCCGAATTCTATTCGCGCTTATGCGTCTCTTGCTTGTATAGCCATTCAGAGCAATCAAAACGATATGTTCGGCGGGCAGAGTATCAACTGTTTCGATTACGCTATGGCAGAAGGCGTGAGAAAATCTTTCAGAAAAGCCGTGGCGGACGAGGTTTATAAAGCGAGCGCGTATATTGACAATGATTTAGACAAAAAAGAATTTACTAAAAAAGTCAGAGAGCTTTTAAAAGACAAAGTATGCGCTTATACGGAAAAAGAATGTGAAACAAGCGAGGAAAGCAAAAACACCATTGAAAGCGTTTTGACGGAACTGCTGGACGAAAAAGTCGGCGATGCCAAAAAACTGGCGAATTTTGTATACAGACTCGCTTGCGAAGACGTTGTGGAAGAAACTCATCAAGCTATGGAGGCGTTAATACACAATTTTAACACCCTTCATTCGAGAGCGGGCGCGCAGGTTCCGTTTTCTTCCATAAACTACGGAATGGACACAAGCGCGGAAGGGCGGCTCGCCACAAGAGAAGTTTTAAACGCGATTATGGCGGGACTTGGCAACGGCGAAACTCCCATTTTCCCCATTTCTGTGTTCCAATTAAAAGCAGGCGTAAACTATAACGAAGAAGACCCGAACTACGATTTATTCGTAAAGGCTTGCAAGGTTAGCGCAAAGCGTCTTTTCCCCAATTTTGTAAATCTTGACGCGCCTTACAATTTGCAATACTATAAGGAAGGAGATTACAACAGTTACGTCGCGACGATGGGTTGCCGCACCCGCGTTATGAGCAACGTAAACGGCCCCGAAGAATCGGGAAGTCGCGGAAATTTTGCATTTGTTACCATAAATCTTCCAAAACTTGCGCTTGAAGCAAAAGGCGATATCACGGAATTTTGGCGATTATATAGCCATTATATAAAGTTAAGTCACGATTATCTGCTTTTCAGGTTAAAAACCATATCGGAAAAACACGTTTACAATTATCCATTCCTTATGGGGCAAGGTGTATGGATGGGCAGCGATAAACTATCTCCGACCGATTCTATTAAAGACGTATTGAAACACGCCTCGTATTCCATAGGTTTTTGCGGGCTTGCGGAATGTTTGGTGGCGTTAATCGGCAAACATCACGGCGAAAGCGAAGAGGCGCAGGAACTTGGGCTTAAAATCGTGCAACATTTAAGAAACGCCGTGGACGATTACACAAAAGAAGAAAAGATGAACTGGACGTGTTTCGGCACTCCCGCAGAATCTACGGCAGGTCAATTCCAACGCGCCAACAGAAAGGCTTACGGCGTAATAAAAGGCGTAACGGATCGCGACTATATGACAAATTCAAGTCATGTACCGGTTTATTACAATATCAGAGCAATAGATAAAATAAGAATCGAGGCGCCGTATCACGCGATAGAAAACGCAGGGCATATTGCTTATGTCGAAATGGACGGCGATCCATCCGATAACATCGAAGCTTTTATAAGCATTGTTCGCGCGATGCACGATCACGATATGGGATATTTTTCCATTAACCACCCCGTAGATCGCGACCCCGTTTGCGGATATACGGGCATAATTCAAAGCGAATGCCCTCACTGTCACAGAAAAGAAATTGAAGAAGGAACAATTATTTTAGATAATAGGTTGATTTAATATATTTTTTGAGGTGATTTAAATGAAAACATATCATACCGACAACGCGCCGAGGGCGTTAGGTCCGTACAGTCAGGCTGTTGAAGAGGCGGGCGTTATATATCTTTCCGGGCAAATTGCAATAGATCCCAAAACGGGCGAACTTGCGTCGGCGGATATTTCCGGACAAGTGCATCAGTGTTGCAAAAATATAAAATCCATTATTTTAGTTGCCGGGCTTACTCTAAAGAGCGTTGTAAAAACCACTTGCTTTTTAACCGATATGAAGGATTTTGCGGCGTTTAACGAAGTGTATTCAAAATATTTTGTTCACAAGCCCGCCAGAAGTTGCGTTGCGGTTAAGGAACTCCCCAAAGGCGCGCTTTGCGAAATTGAAGTAGTTGCGGTTAGGTAAAAATACGGATAAAAGGAGCGATGAGATGCGTGTCATTACGGGAAGCGCCAGGGGTACGCATCTTGCCTCTCCTAAGGGTATGGACACACGTCCGACTGCAGACAGAGTTAAAGAATCGCTTTTTAACATTTTAGGAAATAGCGTAGCGGAAAAAAATGTTTTGGATTTATTTGCAGGCACGGGAAATTTAGGAATAGAGGCCTTGTCTCGAGGCGCGAAAAGCGCGACTTTTATTGACGCTGTTACCGATAAGATTATAAGAGAAAATTTAAAGCGCACACATCTTGAAGACATGGGAGAGGTAATTAAAGGTGACGTTTTTAAAACGCTAAAGCGCCTATGGCAAGAAAAGCGCGTCTATGATTTGATATTCATAGATCCTCCATATTTTAAAGATCTGTCACAAAAAACAATGGATTTTTTAAATTCTTTTAGGTTATTTTCAGATAATAGTATTATCGTTGTAGAATATGGTTTTAAAGAAATATTTGCGGTTTATGATAATTTGGAATTAAAACGAGAGGTTGCCTATGGCAAAACAACGAAAATAGGTTTTTTTGTCGGAAAGGGAAAAAATGACTAAGGCGGTATGTTCCGGAAGTTTCGATCCTGTTACGTTTGGGCATCTTGATATATTCGAGCGTGGCGCAAAGATTTTTGACGAGCTTGTGGTTTGTATATTTCATAATGTCAGAAAGGCGTCTTTTTTTACGGTTGAGGAACGCGCGAAACTTATAAAGGATGCCACCGCGCATATAAAAAATATTACGGTTGATTCGTTTTCCGGGCTAATCCCCGATTATATGCGAAAAATTAAAGCTACGACTCTCTTAAGGGGCGTAAGGAGCGTTTACGATTTAGAATATGAAGAGCGCGAAGCAAGAATGGTAAGTCATTTGGATAAAGATATAGAAACGGTTTTTTTATTGACAAATCCTGTTTATTCACACATAAGTTCGTCTGCGGTAAGGGAACTTGCCGCCTTTAATAGACTTCCTGTAGGGCTTGCGCCCGAAAATGTAATAAAGGCCGTTGAACAAAAGTTAATCGGCAAATAAAAACAACAAGGAGATGCATTTATAGATGGCAATACGAGACGTATTGGACGATTTGGAGAATTTAGTGGCGGATGCCGCTCATGTGCCGCTTTCCGGCAAATGTATGATAGAGGAAAACGATTTGGTGCATTTGGTGGAGGAATTAAGAAATACTCTCCCTACCGCTTTGGCTCAAGCCGAAGATATTATGACGGAGAGAGAGACTATTTTGGCGAAAGCTAAGAGCGAAGCGGAACATATTATAGAGGAATCGAAAAAAGAAGCGGATAGACGCGTAAGTAATTCCGTAATCGAGCGCGAAGCAAGGGATAAAGCCAGAGCAATAATGGAAGAAACTGATGAAAAATCTCGCGCGGCTATAAAAGACGCAGAGGAAAGAGCTGCCGCTATGATGGACGAGGCAAAGGAAAAAGCCTCCGCAATGATGGAAGAAGCAAGGTCCAAAGGCGAAGAAATCTATACGCAGGTTATGCAGAAAAAACAGAACGTAGACGAATACGCAAATCAAGTGTTCAGTCAACTTATCGCATACGTTACAAATACATCTGAGGGAGTTGACCAAGCGTCGCAGGTATTATCGCAGGCAAGAAGCAGACTTGAGGCGGCGCAAGCAGAAATGAATCAAAACAGTTAATATATTAAAGGCTCTTCCGTTTGGGAGAGCTTTTTATGTAACAGGAGCAAGTTATGACTGAAATTGAGCTTAGAAACATTTTTCGTGATTTTAAAGCGGATAAGTTGACAGAAAACGAATTGCTTGCAAAATTTCGCGAATCTCAAATAGGAGAAATGGATTTTGCCAAAGTCGATTACGGAAGGGAAATTCGACAGGGTTTTCCCGAAGTAATTTACGCGGAGGGAAAAACGAAGGAGCAAACGGCGGAAATTTTTCTTGCGCTTGCAAACAAAAGCGAAGGGTGCGTTATGGCTACCCGCGCAAACATCGAAAAATTTGAAGCCGTGCAAAAATTTACGCCAAACGCAAAATATGACGAAGCAGCGCGAATTATCTATTTGGAACGAAATTTAAAAATCGTTGACGAAAGTCGCTACGTATTGGTGGTAACAGCCGGTACAAGCGATATTCCCGTGGCGGAAGAAGCGCGGCTTACGGCGCATCTCTTGGGACAAAGCGTAAAAACCTGTTATGATTGCGGAGTTGCGGGAATTCACAGATTATTTTCCCACATAGAAGAAATTCAAAACGCGAACGTAATAATTGTAATCGCGGGAATGGAGGGCGCGCTTGCCAGCGTTGTAGGCGGGCTTACGG
This sequence comes from Selenomonadaceae bacterium, assembly GCA_017635875.1. GTDB lineage: Bacteria > Bacillota > Negativicutes > Selenomonadales > Selenomonadaceae > RGIG9201. The sequence continues at coordinate 13,228 of JAGBKP010000159.1, forward strand.
CAAAGCCTGTTATCGCTGTGCCTACAAGCATTGGTTACGGCGCTTCGTTTAACGGACTTTCGGCGCTTCTTTCTATGTTAAACAGTTGCGCGTCGGGCGTTTCGGTTGTAAATATCGACAATGGTTTTGGCGCGGGCGTGCTTGCGGCAAAAATAAATAAAATGAGGTGAAACGGTGAAGGCAATATATCTTGATGCATTTTCCGGAATAAGCGGAAATATGCTGTTAGGCGCGTTTTTACATGCGGGACTTCCTCGAAAACATTTGGAAGCAGAGTTAAGAAAATTATCAATAAATGACGAATATAATTTAAAAATAAAAGAAGTTGACAGAAACGGCATTAAAGCTATTCATTTTGATGTAGAACTAACCGGCAGAGTTGCGCATTCCTTTGTGGAGCATGTATCAAAAGAAGCGCATACGAGTGAGCATCATCACGCCCATAGAACCTTAAAAACTATAAGAGATATGATAGAAAGCTCCTCGCTTTCCTCGTTTGTTAAAGAAAAGAGCGTAAAAATTTTTGAAGTTTTGGCTGAAGCAGAAGGCAAAGTTCACGGCAAACCGAAAGACGAAGTAGCATTTCACGAAGTCGGCGCGGTGGATTCAATTGTGGATATTGTCGGCTCCGTTATCGCGCTTGAATACTTTGGGATTGAAAAGATTTATTCTTCGCCGTTAAACACGGGCGGCGGTTTTGTAAAATGCGCCCACGGGCTTATGCCTGTGCCGGCGCCTGCAGTTGCGGAGCTTTTGATAGATATTCCTCATTATCACAAGCGCGAGGAAGTGGAACTTACGACGCCTACCGGGGCAGCGTTTGTGCGCGCGCTTGCAGAACCCGTCTATGATTTGCCGCGAAACTTTCGCTCGAGTAAAATTGCTTACGGCGCAGGGACTCGCGAACTTCCCATACCTAATGTGTTAAGAGTTTATTTTGGCGAATGTGAAAGTTTCGGGTCGGGCGAATACGAAATAATCGAAACCAACATCGACGATATGGAACCGCAGATTTTCGGCTATCTCTATGACGAACTGTTGTCTAAAGGCGCGCTTGATGTATGGACTATCCCTATATATATGAAAAAGAATCGCCCGGCGATAAAACTTTCGGTTTTAATTGATTCAGCTTTTGAAAAGGATATAGCAAAAATTCTGTTTAAAGAAACCACAAGCATAGGCTTTAGGGTTATAAAAGTGGATTATCGCCTTGAAGCCGCAAGAAAAGAAGTGACGGTAACCACAAAATACGGCGACGTACGCGGAAAAGTAAGCGTTTACGACGGCGAAATAGTGTCCCTTTCCGTTGAATATGAGGATTGCAAAAAGTTAGCGAAAAAACTCGCTGCGCCGCTAAAAAAAGTGCGATACGAAGCCATTGCAAAAATACGCGAACGGTTTGGAGAATGAAAATAATTATAAAAAAACGACTGCGATTGTCGGTAAATCGCAGTCGTTTTTTATTGGCGTTCACAACGGCTTTTTTCGCCCTTTAAACTCAAAATACAAAAATGCCGATAAAGCTAAACAAAACGCAACTACGCTTGTCATCTGCGCGCTTTTAAAAATGCCGAAAACCAGTTCCGTATAATCGCCTCTGAAATATTCCAAGAAAAACCTTGCCGCGCTATAGAGCATAACATAGAGAGAAAAACATTGACCCTTTTTATGGTTTATTGAGCGGAACATCAGAAGGAGGGCAAATATAACAATATCGAGTTGACATTCCCAAACTTCCGCAGGCCAAAGCGGAACCTCGCCGTATGTGCGAAAAGCAAGCGTTGATTCCGGGTAAATTATTCCAAAATCAGAGCCCGTCGGCGCACCGAAAGCGTCTCCGTTCATAAGATTGGCGCATCTTCCTAATGCTTGCCCTAATATAATGGCGGGGGCCAAAATATCTGCCATTACTATCCAATCGACTTTGTGATGCTTCAGATAGAAAATACCCGTTAAAACGCCCAATAAAATACCGCCTTGAATAGCCATTCCGCCTTGCCATACGTTTAAAATTTCCGTTAAGTGATCCTTATAATAGGAAAAATCGAAGAAAAAAACGTCCCAAAGTCTTGCGCCCAATAGCCCTGCAAGGCCGGAGTATATTCCTATATCCACGACGTATTTTTCATATCCTCTGCCGTCTGATTTTGCAAGAAAATATCCAACACCTGTGGCGAGAATTATGGAAACGGAAATAATAAGACCGTATGAGCGAATGGGAAAGTCGCCGACAAACGCAATATATTGATGCATATATATCTTCCTTAAATTTGTTTTATCCCAAACATTTTCTATAAAAATTAAAATATTCCTGCAAACAATATTTGATTAGTTCCTTGACAAGGCAAAATGCCTATAATATAATCGTATGAAAGGAGCGTTTATACGCGGTTTTCTTGTTTTTGTTGATATTTTTAGACGGGGACGACTATGAAAGAAAAAGCGAAGGAAAAAACGGAAACTGATTTAAAAAATTGGTCGTATTTAGACGAATTAAAAGATGATATTTTTGGATTTAAATTAAAAAAAGAATTGAAAGAAGACGGCGCGGTTTTTCAAATTTTTTCTTATGAAAACGCAGACGAACACAAAAATGTATGCGCATATTTTCACGATGAAACTATGGAGTATAAAGTATCCGTTTCAATAGGATTGATAAATTTTTGCGATGTATCTTTTTTTGCTGACAGTATAAAAATTTTTGAGAAAAATTTAAGGGAAAATTTAGAAAAACAAATAGGAATTTTAGCCCGAAAAGAAGATGAAAACATATCTTTCTTAATAGAGGAGAAAGGGATTACGGATTGGGATTTTGAAAAAAATTTACCAAAAAACTTAGAAGGATTTTCTCTCTTTTCTACGCCTAAAAATCCCACGCTCACCATAAACGGCTCGTATATAATTTTTGATTATACTGATTTTAGTATAAATTCAAATTTTGCAATATTTTACAACATCTTTAGGGACGAATTTTTCGGCGAATCAAGAATAAACGGAACGCCTACCGTAACTTACGATTTTGATTCAAAAAATTTAAAGGAACTTGAAGAAAAATTAAAAATGAATATGGTAAACTATTTAAAAGAAATAAGAAATAAAGCTGTAGCGTAAGATTTATTATATAAGGAGAGTGTTTGTATGGATTATCGTACATATTTAAAGAATTACCCGGATAAGGACGGCAAATTCGGCAAATTCGGAGGCGCGTATCTTCCGCCGGAACTTGAGCCTGCTATGAAGGAGATTACGGACGCGTATCTTACGATTTGTCATTCGTCTAAATTTATAACGGAATTAAGACGGATAAGAAAAGAATTTCAAGGCAGACCGACGCCCGTTTATCACTGCGAAAGATTATCCGAAAAACTAGGGGGTAAATGTCAAATTTATCTAAAACGCGAGGATTTGAACCATTCCGGGGCGCATAAACTCAATCACTGTATGGGCGAAGGACTTCTTGCAAAATTTTTGGGCAAAAAGAGAATTATCGCGGAAACGGGCGCAGGTCAACATGGCGTCGCGCTTGCGACGGCGGCTGCGTTCTTTGGGCTTGAGTGTACCATTTATATGGGCGAAGTGGACGTCGCAAAGCAAGCGCCAAACGTTGCTAGAATGAAAGTTTTGGGGACAAACGTGGTTTCCGTTTCAAGAGGACAAAAAACCTTAAAAGAAGCTGTAGACGCGGCTTTTGAAGATTACTGCGAAAATTATAAGGACACGATTTATTGTATAGGCTCTGCCGTAGGTCCACATCCTTTCCCTATGATGGTAAGGGATTTTCAATATGTTGTGGGCGAAGAAGCCAGAGAGCAATTTAAAGAAATGACGGGATTTTTACCGGATGTTGTGACCGCTTGCGTAGGCGGCGGCTCTAATTCCATCGGAATGTTTCTTCCTTTTATCAACGACCCCGTTGAAATTGTGGGTGTCGAGCCGATGGGACTTGGCGAAAAAACAGGCGACAACGCCGCGAGTATGACTTACGGCTCTGAAGGAATTATGCACGGCTTCAACTCCATTATGCTTAAAGATGAAAAAGGAGAGCCTGCGCCCGTGTATTCGGTTGCAAGCGGGCTTGATTATCCGTCGGTAGGCCCCGAGCACGCGTTTTTAAGAGAAATAGGCAGAGTAAAATACGATGTGGCGAGCGATGAAGAAGCTATAGACGCTTTCTTTAAACTAAGCCGCTACGAGGGAATTATCCCCGCGCTTGAAAGCTCCCACGCTCTTGCCTACGCTATGCGCCGCGCAAAAGCGGGCGAAGCCGCCTTTATCCTCGTAAACTTAAGCGGCAGAGGAGATAAAGACGTGGATTACGTGATTGAAAAATACGGCACGGGCGAAAAGTATAAGGATTTTTAAAAACCTTACTTTCTTTTTCTCTCTCTTTTTTGAAAAAAAGAGAGAGAAAAAGAAAGTAACAAAGAAAAAGAGAGAGAAAAAACTTTAATATATTTAAATTGTAAAGTTAAACATTACATTTCTTATTTTTAATATTAAAGTTCTTTTGCTTTCTTTCTTTTGGTACTTTTCTTTCTTTCTTTTTCTTTCAAGAAAAAGAAAGAAAGAAAAGTACGGTTTTTAATTCATAAGAAAGGAGTACAATATGGACGCTCTTGAATTGTCGAGATGGCAGTTTGCGATTACTACGATATATCATTTTTTCTTTGTGCCGGTGACATTGGGGTTATCCATTTTCACGGCTTTGATTGAAACTTGCTATGTGTTCACAAAACACGAAAAATGGAAACCTGTCGCAAAAAAACTTACCAAGTTTTTCGGGACGCTCTTTTTGATTAACTTTGCAATGGGCGTTGTGACGGGCATAGTGCAGGAATTTCACTTCGGTATGAACTGGTCTGAGTATTCTCGCTTTATGGGGGATATTTTCGGCGCACCGCTCGCTCTTGAAGCGCTCACCGCGTTTTTCCTCGAATCTACTTTTATAGGGATTTGGATGTTCGGTTGGGATAAACTAAACGAAAAATTGCATTTGCTCTCGATTTGGCTTGTGGCTTTCGGCTCTAATCTTTCGGCATTTTGGATACTTGTTGCCAATTCCTTTATGCAGCATCCGGTAGGGTACTCGATTTTAAACGGCAGAGCGGAAATGGCAAACTTTACCTCGCTTGTTACCAATCCTTATGTGGTCGGCGAATATTCCCACGCGCTTTTTGCGGGAATAACAACGGGAGGTTTTGTTGTTGTTGCAGTATCGGCTTGGAAAATTTTGAGGGACGAGGCCTCTCGCGCGGCTTTTGCAACTACGATTAAAGCGGGCGCGATTTTTATGCTCGCGGGGCTTTTCGGCGTTATGGGGTCCGGGCATCTCCACACTCAATATTTGGCGAAAGCCAATCCGATGAAACTTTCTTCTATTGAGGCGTTGTGGGAAACGGAGAATCCCGCGCCTTTTGCAATAGCGGCGGTTATAAACAAGGATGCCGGTAAGAATGATTTTGAAATTGCGGTGCCGGGCGTTTTTTCCTTTATGCTCTACAATAAATTTGACGGCGAAGTCAAGGGCATCAACGATTTGCAGAAGATGAACGAAAAAGAGTACGGAGAAGGAAATTATATTCCGGACGTTACGGGGCTTTTTTGGTCGTTTAGGGCTATGGTGGGCGCGGGCGGTTTTATGATTATGCTCGCTCTTTTCACGCTTTACCTTTCGTTTACGAATAAACTCACGAAATGTTCTTGCTTTTTAAAAGTTTTGCCGTATCTTTTGCCAGTCGCATTTATCGCAAATACGGCGGGGTGGTATATAGCTGAAGGCGGTCGCCAACCTTGGATAGTCGTTGGGCTTCAAAAAACGGCGGACGCTGTGTCGCCTAATCTTACGGGCGGCGAAGTGCTTTTAACGACCGTTGGCTTTACGCTTATTTATTTAATCCTTGCGATTGCTGCGCTTTACGCGGCGTTTCACTATATAAAAACAACTGCTGTGACGGAAGGGAGTGAAGCGTAATGGAGGCTACCGAATTTTGGTTTGTTTTGATAACCGTGCTTTTTACCGGGTTCTTTATTCTTGAAGGTTTTGATTACGGAGTCGGAACGCTTCTTCCCTTTATCGGGAAAAACGATATTGAAAGACGAACAGTATTAAGCTCTATCGCGCCCGTATGGGACGGCAACGAGGTGTGGATGATTACGGCGGGCGGCGCGCTGTTTGCGGCTTTTCCGCATGTTTATGCCACGATGTTCAGCGCGTTTTATCTCGCACTCTTTTTAATGCTCGTTGCGCTTATTTTACGCGGGGTTGCTTTTGAGCTTAGGAATCGTTATCCTTCAAACGCTTGGAAAAAAACTTTTGACAACGCCATATTTTTCGGAAGTCTTTTGCCTGCGTTTTTATGGGGCGTTGCCGTTACCGATTTAATCGGCGGTATTCCCATAAACGAAAAGATGATTTTTACCGGAAATTTCTTTAACCTTTTAACGGGTTATTCTCTTTTTGGCGGCATTGTTTTTGCGATTATGTTCACTTATCAAGGCGCGACGTTTTTGACCGTTCGCCTTAAGGATAAGGAACTTCTTGAGCGCGCGTTTAGTAAAGCGGAAAGTTTCGGCGTCAGAGTTGTTGTGTTCTTTATCTTTTTCGCCGGATTGACCGTGTATCATACCGATTTTGAGGAGAGCAAAACGGCTCTCCTGCTCTTTATACTTGCCGTTGTCGCTTTTGCGTTAAGCTTCTCGGCTGTTCGCGGTAAAAACTCTAAGAAAGCCTTTATTCTAAGTTCGGTCGGAATCGCGCTTACAACGATTAGCGTTTTTGTCGCGCTTTTCCCAAGGCTTATGGTTTCAAGTATGAATCCCGATTACAGCCTTACGATTTTTAACGCCGCGTCAACGCCCTATACTCTTTCGATTATGACAAAGGCGGCGATTGCGCTGGTGCCTGTAGTTTTAATCTATCAAGGGATTTCATATTATATTTTCAGAAAGCGCGTAAGCGGCGAGGATTTAGGCGAACATTGATGATTTTTTCCTTATTAAAAGGCGAACTGAAAAAAGATTTTTCGCTTTCAATATTTTCTATATTAAACGGAATTTCGATTTTATTTTTCGCTTACAGTTTATCAAATATAATAAACAATTTATTGCAAATAAGAGAAACAGCAGCATCAGATTTTTTGATGCTGCTGTTTGCTATGTTTTTAAAAAATTTAACGGATTATAAATTGCATAAATCAATAATAAATTTATCCGAAAATATTGCTAAAATTTTAAGAAAAAAATTGCATAAGTCGTTTTTTATAAGAAAGGAACATATAGAAAATGCCGATACTTTAATAATAGAAAATATAGATGCCATAACAAATGCTATTGAAAAAATTTTACCTCTTTGTTTTAGTTTTATTTTTCATACGCCGTTATTTTTATGCGCTATATTTTTCTTGGATTTCAAATCTTTTTTATTTATGCTTATAACTTTGCCAATAGCTCCAATATTGCTTTATTTGATAGGAACTATAATAAAGCAAAAAAGTATGAAACGCTGGGAGGAATTATCTCTTTTACAAGAAAAATTTCAAGAAATTTTAAATGCCGTCACCATAATAAAAATTTTTCGTGCGGAAGACATTCAAAGGGAAAGAATAAAAAGATTATCAAAAGAATTTTCAACAGTATCACTTGATGTTTTAAAAGTCGCTTTTATATCCTCTTTTGCGGTTGAACTTATAACGACGCTATCTATCGCCATTATTGCCGTAACTTTAGGATTTCGCTTAATCGCGGGCAGTATTTCTTTTCAAATATCTTTTTTCATACTTTTAATACTCCCGTATTTTTATAGCCCCTTTCGTCAAAGCGGCGCAGCTTTTCATAGTTTCGTGGACGCAAAAACAGCTTATGAAAATATATCAAAATATTTTAATTTTGATGTAATTAAAAACATTACCAGAATAACGGAAAAAATTATGCATCCCCCTTCTTTAACGATATAAAATTTTATTTTTTAATACGGTAAAAATTATAACGCGACTCTTTCAAATATTTCGCTTACTTTACC
>JAGBKP010000160.1 GCA_017635875.1 Selenomonadaceae bacterium
ATATCGTGGCTATTGAAGAAGTTTGAGACCACGCAAATGTTCGTTGTTCGCTTTGCCCCGTCCGTGGGTCAAACGCGAACGGCGGCGCGTCCTGCGCCGCTCCCTATGCGCGATTGTGCTTTTTATGAAAATGGGGAAACATTATTAAGTATTGTAACATCGTTGCATAGAGCGTATAAAAAACCTAAATCAACGCCGCCAAAATAATCGGGGAAAGTTGGGCGAAGCCCATGTCCAAGCGCATAGGCAACCACAGCCAAAACCTTTATTGTCGGCAAACGGTAAATTAAAAAGCAGTAACTAAAATTTGTGGGGTCAAGGGGCAAAGCCCTTGCGTGTTTTCTTTGGTTCGTTTCTTTTGCACGAGCAAAAGAAATGAACACCACAAAACTAAAAATATTTGCCAAACTTCTTCAAGTAACAACAAACTCAAAAATCGCTCCAATCAACCTTTTCCTTTATTACTTATTTTCAATAATAGTACGAATGGGGAACGGAATTTCTATACCCTCTTTGCGGTATCTTGCGGTTATGGCTTTTATAAAGCGGTGTTTAAGCTCAAGTTGCATTTCAAAGCGGGCGGAGTGTAAGAGCACGTCAAAATTTATGGAAGAATCCGCGAAGGTGTGAAAGAGCACTTTCGGCGGTATTTCGCTAAATTCCGCCATATCGTGCATAACTTTGTTCGCTACTTCAAGCGTTACCCTTTCGACCTGCTCTAAATCGCTGTCGTACGCTACGCCTATGGGAATTTTTATCGTAATATCCTTTTGCGGCAGGTTGTAGTTTGTGATAACGGAGCTTGCGAGATTTTTATTCGGGATAACTATGAGATTTCCAAGCGTAGACTGCACGGTGGTATAACGCCAAGTAATGTCCGTGACGCGTCCCTGTTGATTTGTGGAAAGAAGAATAAAATCTCCCACTTGAATTTGTTTGGAGACTATAAGCCAAAGCCCCGCGAATATGTTTTGGAGAGTTTCCTGCAGACCAAGACCTATAGCGATACCGCCGACGCCCATCGCGGTTAAAATAGGCGTGATAGCTATGTTAAAATGGGAAAGCACTATAAGGATAGCCAGGACATGTATTATTGTGGTTAAAATATTGTCAAGAATGGTTGCGGAATTTTCATCTCGTTTTATCGTAGAATTTATGATTTTAACAACGGCTTTGGACAGATACCTTGCCCCCATAAAAATAACGATGAGAAAAGTCGCGTGTTTTAAAAGGGTAGGCAAAATTTCAAGCATGTGTTCTATCATTTGATCCGGCAAATTCATCATTCCTTTGCAAAAAATTTGATGTATGAGATAATTCGACCGCTTACGCGGATTTTCCTTTTTTCTTTTTATTCTTTTTACAGATTTATGGGATAAAATACTTTGCTAAATAAAATTATTCGAGGTCTTTGTATGAATAAACTCTCGCTTAAACATTTCATAGCCGCAGATTTTATATTGGCGGCTGTTATGACCGTTTATTGGATTAGCGCGGGAACACCCCAAGACGACGCGGCTTTTATATTTCTTTCGATACTTATAGCGGGCTCTCCGTTTTCGATTATGCTCGCCGAATTTCTGCCCTTTTGGCGGGCAAGCGCCGTTATAGAGAGCGACGATGTGTCAATATCTTCGTCAAAAATCGCAAAAGAGCTCTCTTTTTTGGATACGCTGATATTTTCCAAAAACGGAACGCTGACGGAGAACGCGCCGTATATCTCAGATATTGTGCCGGAGGCTATGACTCAAGGCGCGCTTTTGTCGCTGGCGGCGTCTATAGAAAGGGACGCGAAACATAAAATCGGCAAAGCCCTTTTTTATGCGGCAAACGCAAGAGGACTGCGCCTGCAACGAACTTCCGCCACAAATGAGATAGAGGGCTGCGGTATGGAGGGGATAGTCGCGGGAAATTCCGTGCGAGTGGGCAGGCTCTCTTGGCTTAAAAAGGAAAAAATCGAGATAAGCGCGGAGCTTTTGACGAAAAACGACCAACTTGCGTTTCACGGCAAAATACCCGTCTTTGTTTCAAGCGGAAAACGCGCCCTTGGCATTATCGCCCTTGAAGACCACATTCCTCCCGGGCTTATGACCGCTATAAGAAGATTGAAAAAATTAGGCGTGCATACTATGGCGTTTACGGGAGACAGCCAAAGGACGGTAAACGCGGTAAAAAAAGAACTGCATCTGGACGAGGCGAAAGGCGATTTAACGAGAGAAGGCAAACTTCGCGAGATAAAACTTTTAAAAGTAGCGGGAAAGACCGTTGGAATGATAGGCGATTTAGGCAGCGACCAAATGCTTTTGGAGGCGGCTGATATCGGAATGGAGCTAATACCGAAAAAATACGAGCCGCTACGGAAAAACATAGTGGAAGTGGCGGGTATTGAAGAAGAGGAAGAAGAAAAAAAAGAGGAAAATCCTCTGATACCTCCGTTTTTGCCGGAACTTACGCTAAAAGGAGGGCTGGCGGCTCTTGTGCCTGCGATTGAAGTAGCGAGACGCGCAAAAGAAATCGCGCGGCAAAACACAATAATAGCGTATCTCACGTGGCTGTTGTTGTTGCCGCCCGCTATGGGGTTTTTCGTAAGCTTCGGCGGCGATTTTTTGAGCGCAGATATTTCGCTTATGGGCGTAGCAACGTCGCTGGTGCTTATATTTTTAAACTCGCTGAGGACGCACTAACCGTTTCTAAACGGCGCGATTCAAATACGCAGCGGCCCCATAGTTATCGTAAAAATTCATAAGCAAACGTAAAAAAGCCTTCCGCAAAAGCGGAAGGCTTGAATTTTCTTTAACGATAGGCTGTCAGCTTATCATCGAAGCGTACATCGGACGAGAATCGACAGGCACCTCTAACATCTCTAAAGTAAATTCAGAATTTTTAAGCATATTTTTTAAATGAGTTAAAGTCATTTCTTCTCGTGCTTCTTATCTCGTTTCTTAAACTAGGGCGTGTTGGTAAACTCCTGACGGCGTGATGTGACGAGAGATTTTGTCGTCTGACAAGGAAGAAAAAACGAAGTCGTAGCTAGGCTACGTCGAGTTTTTTCTGACGCAGTTCAGGCGGCAAAATAGCCGTCA
>JAGBKP010000161.1 GCA_017635875.1 Selenomonadaceae bacterium
CAGCAATATCTAAGTGCTAAAGCACTAAGATATTGTATGAAAGTAACAAAGAAGAAAAGAGAGAAAGAAAATTTTATCAAACTCTATTGATTAGTTTTTTTAATATTAAAATTCTTTTTCTTTTTTTCTTTTGGTACTTTTCTTTTTTTCTTTTTCTTATAAGAAAAAGAAAAAAAGAAAAGTACGGTTTTATTTATCAACCGAAGAAAATCGCGATTTCGCGTTTTGCGTTTTCGGGGCTGTCGGAGGCGTGTACGGCGTTATGTTGTTTGCTTTCGGCGTAAAGTTTGCGGATAGTGCCGTCTGCCGCTTCATTCGGGTCGGTTTTGCCGTTTATCTCGCGGACTCTTTTTATGGCGTCCTCGCCTTTTAAAATCATAGCGACTATTTTGCCGGAAGTCATAAATTTTTCAAGTTCTTCGTAATAAGGTCTGCCGATATGTTCTTCGTAATGCTTTGCGGCGATTTCCTTTGTCATTGTAAGCATACGCATTTTTACGATTTCAAGTTTATTCTTTTCGTAAATCGTTATTATTTCTCCGATATGGGCGGCTTTAACAGCGTCGGGTTTAATAAGCACAAGAGTTTCTTCAATCATTTTAATTCCTCCGTTAAATATTTCATAGCAAGTTTATGATAGTCTATTGTAGAATTTTTTACCGCCTCTATCTCGTCTTCTCTGAGGGCGCGAATAATTTTTGCGGGATTTCCGTAAATAAGAGAGTTTCTCGGGATTTTTTTATATTGGGTAAGGAGAGTTCCCGCGCCGATTATGCAGTTTTCGCCGATTTCGGAATACCCCAAAATAATTGAGCCCATACCGATAAGGCAGTTATCGCCTATTCGGCGACAATGCACGAGAGAGTTATGCCCTATCGTTACGTAATTTCCGATTTCGGTTACGGAGTCGCCCATAATGTGAACTGTGGCGTTGTCTTGAATGTTGCAGTATTCACCGATTTTTATAGGCTGCAAATCGCCTCTTACGGTTGCGCCGAACCAAACGCTTGAGCCCTTTCCAAGTTCCACGTCGCCTATTACAGCTGCCGTTGGCGCAATAAACACGTCTTCGCCAATTTTTGGCATCTTTCCTTCAAACGGCATCACGATACCCAATGAAATCGCCTCTTTCGATAAAATATTGCTTATAAATGTTATAGTTTCGATATTTAATTGAATTTTCCTGCTTTATTTGTTTTGCGTAAAAAATTTGTGCGCTTTTACGCTTGAGAGCGGATTATATTTACACTTGCAGAAATTTCAATAAAGATTTATAATAATGAGATAAAATGAAAATCACAAATCTTCAAGGGAGGTTTTTATATGTTTAACGGTATGGGAAATATGGGCAATATGGCGGGTATGATGAAAAAAGTGCAGAAAATGCAAAACGAAATGAAAAAGATGCAAGACGATCTTAAAGCGAAGACCGTCGAGGCGACGGCTGGCGGCGGCGCTGTAAAAGCCGTTATGAACGGCGAAAAAATGCTTGTGTCTTTAAAAATATCGCCCGACGCTGTTGACCCAAACGACGTTGAAATGCTTGAGGACTTAGTTTCCGCCGCGGTAAACGAAGCTATGAAGAAAGTCGACGATATGATGACAAGCGAAATGAGCAAGTTTACAAGCGGACTTGGACTTCCTCCGGGGTTGTTCTGATGGCGGTAAACGCGCCTTTAGCGAGGCTTATAGAACAATTTCGCGCGCTTCCGGGCATCGGTCAAAAAACGGCGGCGCGGCTTGCGTATCATATTTTAGATATGTCATTAGACGAAGCGAAATCCCTTTCTGCGGCTATTTTAAACGCGAAAGAAAAAATGGGATACTGCAAGGTATGCTTTAATTTAAGCGACAAATCGCCCTGCGAGATTTGCGATTCTAAAAAACGGGATCACAGCGTTATTTGCGTTGTGGAAAATCCGCAGGACATAGCGGCTATGGAGAGAATGCGCGATTATAAGGGCGTTTATCACGTTTTGCACGGAGCCGTTTCGCCAATTCTTGGAATAGACCCCGAAGATTTACGCATAAAGGAACTTCTGATAAGGTTGCAGGAAACGGATGTAAAAGAAGTCATTATAGCGACAAATCCAAATCTTGAGGGAGAGGCGACCGCTATGTATATCGCAAAACTGATAAAACCTGCGGGAATAAAAGTCACGCGGATAGGGAGCGGACTTCCCGTAGGCAGCGACCTTGAATACGCGGACGAAATCACGCTCTCAAGAGCGATGGAAAACAGGAGGGAAATTTAATGCTCGAACTTATCGTCGCGTTTGCGGTAGGCTTGATATTTGTATATATCATATTAAAAATTCTCTCCATACCGATGAAACTTTTATGGAAATTTTTGACCAACAGCATCATAGGCGCAATTATGCTATATGTCGTAAGTTTTTTCGGAGTACCCGTCATTATAAACGTAGTTACGGCTCTAATCGCGGGAGTTTTCGGTGTGCCCGGAGTTATCGCGGTTGTAGTGTACAGTTTGATGTAAAAAAGAGGTTGTGAAAAAACTTCTTTCTCTTTCTTTTCTCTTTTCTTGAAAGAAAAAGAGAAAAGAAAGAGAAAGAAGCAAAGAGAAAGAAAAGAGAAAAAGAACTTTAATATGTGTTCGCTTATAAAAATAAAGTTTTACGCTAAATAA
>JAGBKP010000016.1 GCA_017635875.1 Selenomonadaceae bacterium
CCCCCCCCCCGCGAAAATTTTCTTAATGTCTTCGCGACGATATACCGGCTTTCCATACAAAATTTTCAATGATTCGTCAAATTTAGTCTGAGTAAAACCTAGAATGTCTTCTGCGGAATACTTTTGGCAAAGCATATCGTAAACATATTTGGAACGCCTACCAACGCCGTATATTATTATCTTCATAGTATTGCTCCTCTAACATATCCCTTTATAACACCGATACAGTTCTTTATGACTACGCATCCATAGTTTCAAATCATTCAACATTTGCTCATACGACGGCACAATATACAAAAAGTCATCTTTAACGGAAATCAAAACCTTACTGCATACGGGCTCGTTCATAGCTGTGATTTTTACTTCATGGTTGCGAAAATATTTATTAAACAACCCAAGCAAATTATGTTTAGAAATAGGAACATTGTTTGTTAAGTGATACAAACCGCAACAATTCGTCTTTGATACCTTATGAATGACTTTGGCAAGTTCTAAAGTCGTCACTCCCGTCCAAAAAACCTTGCTATATCCGCTGACTTCTTTTTCTTGATTCATAAACCAATGAAACAAGCCGATCCCGTTTGGTTTAAGTTCTGGTCCCACAATGGATGTCCTTAATGTTAAATTTCTTCCGTATGTAACTTCGCCCAAATATTTAGTGCGTCCGTAATATGAATCGGCATCAGCCGTAGATTTTTCGTCATAACGTTCCGCATTTCCCGAAAAAACGCAGTCGGTACTTATATGTATCAATTTAGCGTTCTTTTCTTTACACGCCTTCGCCAATAAATGAGGAAAATAAGCGTTTACATAAATTCCTTCGGACAAATTATTATCTACCGCTTTATTTAAAATACCTATGCAGTTTATCACCGTATCTATCTCTTCGTCCGCTATTATTTGCGTTATTCTTTCGATATTATGAGCGTCTCCTATAATAGTCTTTACGCCGTCTAACGGGGCTCTGGCAAACGCCGTAACTTTTTCTCCCATTTCTTTTAGGTAATACGCCAATAAATGTCCTGCCATACCCCTTGCGCCTAAGACTAAATATTTCATAATCAAGACCTCTCAAATTATCCGAAACATTCTCTACACATCTCTGGACACGCATCATCGGCATATCCCAATGAAAATTCCAACAATCTTTTTCGCAAGTCATCCGTAGGAGCACATTTTATCGAAAACGACCTTGTATCTCCTAATTTCCTGCATAGATATATTTTTCCCTTGCGCAAGTAATAAAACATAAAAGTCTCGGTATGATACCATATAATTTTTTCTTCAGTTAGTTGAGAATTAGTCTTTTCATCAACCTCACTGAGCCAATGCGTCCTTTTAGCTATATAAAAATCCAAACTTCTCTCTTTGACTCTCTTTATAACCGCTTCCGCCGCAGATAAGGGATAATCGCATATATCAATGACAACGCGAATTTTATTATCAACGGCAAAATCTAATACGGAGTTTAAAACATCGCCTCTGCAATCAATCCAAATAAACATATTTCCGAACATAGACGAATAATCGCGACACAATTTTGTTAATATGTCGATTGTTTTTTCTTCGTCATTTTCGTCTGTCAATATGTATAAGGATTCCGCATAAATCCCCCATGCGACTAGGTTCATTATATCGGCGTCAATATCGTTTTTATCGGAATTTAATTGCAACGCAAGGCGATTAAGATAAACAATGTTATGCGTATATAACGAGTAGACTCTTAAATTTATTTCATTGGTGATGTTCAAGTTGCATAAACTCATAGGAATAAACTCATTGTATCCGTAAAAATCAAGATTTTTTATATATCCAGCAAGTTTCAACCTACGCTCGACCGAATCCGCTATATTTTCGTTTTCAATCGCAACCAATAAAATATGCGAGGTATCTTTTTTTGAAAAATAATCTTCTGCGGATATAACCGGAAGTCCGTTAAAACCGTTTTTTTGTTTTTCTGTTGACCGATCGACGAAAGCATCTACGCAATTTAAGAATTTTAGTCTTTGATATATCTCATTACCAACCAGCCCTGCGCCATAAATATAAATATTTTTATCGGACATAATATTTCCCAAATCATCAAATTGATGAGACGGTCTTGTCCAAGCAAGAAAATTTCCCGTCAAACGGCACACTCCGTTTTCCAAAGCGTCAAAACTATGTATTAAATTCTCATCTGGTGTGTTTAATTCTTTTATTTCCTTGATAACTATATTTCTAATCTCATCATTTCTGTGTAATCGCGTAACACAATTCCAAAAGCACTCGTCTAAACAGAATTGTTTTAGCAACGCTATCTTTTTTTCAGAGGAATATTTACAACAATTTTTGAGCATATATAATTCTGTATTGAAATCCACAAGTCTCTGTTCGTCCCAATACAAGAACTCCGCTTCGTCACGGTGCCATTTAAACAAAAGCTCTCTTATTTTTTGATTTTTTATGTTAAAAATTTCGTGCACATTGTCATACCATTTTCCAAAAGAAGCATTAAATCCATCCTGCTCTACGTATCTGAAACAGTTGTATATATGCCTGTCAAGCGTTACCGTTCGGTTTATTTTATCAGCTATCTCTATGTTGAAAATTGCATCCGCAATAAACATATCTTCGATAAAGCGGTGCTTTTTCATTATCTTTGCGCGATATAAATTCACTTGGTTAGTGGAAAGCGAATCTTGCCAAAAACTCGCCCAATGATTTTGAACTTCTTCTTTAGTTAAGCAAAGAACTTCCTTTTTATATTTCGGCGAAAAGTTTGTAAAATCATACTCTATAATATTTTGTTCTGCATCGCAGGTATGATATAGCACCGGCGCCCATACAATATCAGCGTCATACGCCGCCGCCTTTTCCGCCATAAGTCTAAGCGAGCCTGCCTCTAGCGTGTCGTCTGAATTATGCACAAAAATATATTCGCCTTTTGCGTATTCCATAGCGCGGTTTAAAGAGGCGTAAACCCAAAGATTTTTTTCGTTATGAATAACAGTTATCCTATCGTCAACAGCTCCCAATTCATCGGCAATAGCAGGCGTTCTGTCAGTAGAAGCATCGTCTACTATAATAAGCTCCCAGTTTTTGTAATCTTGAGAAATAATGTTTTTTACCGATATAGGAAAATATTTCTCATTGTTATAAACCGTCATCAATATAGATATAAATGGTTTTTCCTTCATCTTAATTACCGCCTTGAAAATTTTCATAAAAAACTTTTTCGTAAAGTTTTCTATGACGTTCTACGTAGGTTTCAAAATCATACTCTTTTTCTGCTATCCATCTTCCCAAATTTCCACGATGTGTGATTTCCTCTCTTGAAAAAGCTATTCTTGTCAACGCTTCGGCCAAAGATTTTGATGAACAATATTCAACCGCAATTCCGCATTTTGGAGAATGAGTAACGCTTTCAACGGTAGTGCCTTTAAAACATAATATAGCGCAACCCGCCGCCATTGCCTCAATCGCCATAACACCAAAAGATTCAGCTTTTGAAGGCATTATAAAAATATCGCAGGCTTCAAGAAAATCTGCCATTTTATCTTTATCATTTATCCATCCTAATTGATGTACTGAAATATTTTCCGGCAGTTCTTCTTTTAGCTTTGCGCTTACAGTTAAAATTTCAAATTTGTGCTTACAATCAACTTGTTTAAAAGCTTCTATTACATATTGCGCGCCCTTTATACCCTTATCGCCTCTACAGCCTACAGTTATCTTTTTTTCATCTAAATCAAATTTTTGTTTCTTTTGCTTTCTTAACTCTGGGTGAAAATCGTGTACTTTTATTCCGAAAGGAATTATATTTATATTTTCAAAATGACTAGTCAAGGGGCTTTTTCTTATATAATCCGCCATAAAATCGGAAGACACTATGATGTGCGGATTGATTTCTTGAAAAATATTTTTTTTAATTTGCCATAATAATTGGCATTGATTCTTATCTATTTTATATCTTAAATCCGCATCATCGGGGCAATTTTTGCAACCGTATTTCCACTGATCGCATGCCAGCGGATGTACGCAACCGCCGCTTACGAGCCATGGATCGTGTACAGTCCACAACGCAGGATGAGCGTTAAATAATTTCGGATAATCCAATAAAGAAACGAAACCATTGTGTAAAATATGAAAATGTAACAAATCCGCATCTTGAAATTCGTTTGTTTGGTATATTAAAGAACCGTTGGGAGATATTGTATTGGGAATTGAAAAGCGTTCTTCGATATTGTGAACAACGTGTCTTGTTACGGATAGTTCGTCTACTGAGACAACATTTCTATCGGTAGAATTTTTCACAGCCACAATTTGATTGACCTTAAACTCCGGGCGCTTATTCAAGGCATTCATTAAATCATATCCGTTGAAAGCGCGTCCTATCAAATCCGCAAAATTTATTTCAACTACCTTCACAGCAAATATCACCCCAAAGTATGATAAAGATTGTCCAATCGTATTTTACCGCTATGTATAGCCCAGTTTTCCACCGCCGTCTTTAAATCGAGAATTTGATTCAACGTATCAATTTTTCTTGGTATTTTCGCAGGTTTTATCTGTTTAAGTCTTCTCAATACGCTTACATCGTTCTCCACTTCGACAAATCCCATTTTTGTAAATTCTTCCGCTAATTTTTCATATTGCTCTATCGCCACAATTATTTTCATATCCTTTTTATGTAGCGACAACTCCTCATAACTTAAAAATTCTGTCTCTCCCAAAACGTTTTCTTTTTTTCTTCTGTCTTTATCGGCGAAATAATCTACGTTTATCCCATATTCATACAACGAAAAATACAAATATATTCCCCTAGCCCCCATACCGTAAATACAAACAAGGGGAAGTTTGTCGTTTTTCATAACATAGCCTCCTAGACAAGATTTTTTACAGCCGTCATCACAGTTTCTCCGATATTTTGATTATGATTATTACCATAAATGATCGAAGAATGTTTAGGAAGTATTTTTAAGTAATCACTTAGCGTCAAACTATTTTCGGATAATCTCCATAATTTTGCGTTATACCCCGCTTCTCGCAGAAATTTATATCCCGCAAAATGAGCCATTTCCGCAGATAAATCAAGATATGTATAATAATTCACATCATAGGTTGTTTTCTCTATTCGAGCAATCGTGTTGCAATGATAAGGCAATAAATAAATGTAACAATTATCCTCCAACACCTCTGAAAACGGACGACCCTGCTCTATAATAAGATGTATCTCATTCCAATCTATACTGATTTTAGTTTCGACTTCATCTTTAAATATAAGCAGATTATTGCCTTTTACCGGGATAATCAAAATACTGCCGTCTTGTAAAATTCTCACACCGGAATAACCCATAGGTATATTTTGTAAATACAAATTTGCCGTATAATTAACAGGAAGTTTTTTCTTTTTTATTATATTTCCCTTAATATCCAAATACAGCAGTTCGTCTCCGCCGGAATTTAAAGCCAACAGTTCATCTTTATTTGTTATGCTTTCTATAGCGTTTAAACCTTTTTCCAAATTATCTGATTTACGCCATATCATTTTATTTAATTTTATATCATATATACAAAGTCTGTTGTCTTTAAAAACATTTGCTACAAATTTATCATCTTGTATAGCACCGCCGAGAAAAACCGGCATTTCTCCTCTTTGAGAAAATTCTTTGTCATATACCCCATAATCTAGGCTAATTTTTATAATCTCAAGCGTTTTTAAATTGCAAATATACGCCAGCTTGAAATATATCATCGGAAAAATCAGTATAGTATGCGAATTTATTAAATTTACCGTAAAATACGCATTATCATCGGTATCATTTAACACAAGGCGGTTAATACTACCCGTATTCAAGCTATAAATGTAAATATCTTTAGCTATGAAGGGGATAAAAAATATTTTTTCATCATACAGCAATGCTTTTGTAAATAAGCAACTTGACAACATCGGTATATCCGAAAACGAACAGAGATATTCCTGCCGCATAGTCTTTTTATCCAATCTAAACAATGCGTTCATCTCATCAGAAAAGAAATATATACTGTTGCTGATATTTATGGAGCATTGAGTACGAATGAAATGAGACATTAAATCTGTTTTATCGAGTACGTTGCTTATTGAATGTCCTTCATCAAAAGCAAAAATTTGCTCCATTACAGGCTTCCCCGTAGCCTCGTACAAATGCACCACGCTGCTCCAATCCCCATAATACCCATCCGTCAACGCAACAGAGCGCTCCAGCTCCGCCGTATCGTCAAATATTCCCCAACCTTCGCGGCGGTATGCGCTCACTATCTCGTCATATTCTGCCAACAAGCTCGGGCGCATAGACTCAAAAGTTGCCCTTAACAGCGGATGCGGTCTCCACCATAGCGCAACGTCATTCTGCTTCTTGAAAGTCTCAAGCACAGAGCGTAATTTTTCCATATATGTGTCAGAATGCTCCAGCATAGCGCTAATACTCGTGTTGTAGAGGATAGTCTTTCTGCCGTTTATAATACTTTCCCATTCCTCCGGCAGCTTGAAATCTTCCTTTTTGCTCTCCGCCACTTTGTCAAACTTTGGAGAGCCTGCGCCAGAGATACGCTCTTCCCAATATTCCTTCGCTTGATTTGTGTGTCTTGATAGGACACTTATGTAAACCTTTCGCATTGCTTCGGATTGGACAATGGTCAAATTCGAGTTCAGCACACCAGGCGTAAGGATAAAGTGAGCAATTTTGTCCTCTTCTTCCTCTGTCCAATTATTGGGCTCCCCAAGCACAAAATAAGGCACATACACCAGCTTATCCGTATACTTTTTCAACTCGCTACTATAAAAACGCGGGTCTACGCTAGTCACGCGATTGTAATTGTCGTAGGGGTTATGAATAAAGATAACGTCTGGATGCAACGCTTCAAGGTCAAAAGTTTTATAATCCAGCGTCGGCACATAGTCTGGAAACAAATCCCTTTCAGAGTGCCACTTTGCCGCGCTCCCGTCCGGGTTTAAATCTGCGTACGGTATGGGCACAACGTAAGCGTTGCAATTCTCCTTGTCCTCATACGCCGCTTTCCAAATGGATTCTAAACTGTCCCACATACTGGCTTTATAAGGCAAAAAAACTATTTTTTTCTTTCGCGCAAGCGTAGAAAGACACGGCTCGTCCTTTAAGTTATTATAGAGTTGAGCTATAATGGATGCCGCAAGCTCCGTGACTTCTCTTAAATTTTCGCAATCGCGCTTGTTTATTACCTGCTCCATTGCTTCAGACAAAGGCAGGCAAAAAGGTTTGCATTTAGTTTCGTAAACTTCTTGAGGCAAACAGTCTCTGCAAGCGTCGTCAGCTTGACGCAACATTTCTATGGGCTTTTTCAGTTTCAGTAATTGCGGTTGCTCTAAAGCGTGGATACGCAAAATATCAGATTTTGCGCTTGCCAACAAGTCCAAAATCTGCTTCCCGTTAAGTTTTTCCATAATGCGTCCCTGCCTTTACCCATATCATTAACTTGGAGACTGTTTTACCGCTAACGAGCGATTACACATCGCTCCGTTTATATATAACAGCAAATAAAACTGTTGTTACCATCATAAGCATTGCCGGAACTTTCTCCATTACGGCAGAAAGTTTGCAAAAGAAAAATTCTCTCGCTTCGCTCCGCATTTTGGCTGCGGTCTTGGCCTCTCCGGAAGCTTTCGCTTGTATAAGGCCGATTGTTTGCCTGTATAAATGCCGTCCGTCTTGGCCCTTTCGGTAAAGTCTTCATCAGAAAACTTGTCCTCAACTTTAAGCAACTTAACCATGTTCAGAAATATATTTTCTTTCGATATTTCTTGCGCCGTTTAACGATACCGTCGCCTCATAACCACAATGCTCGCACTTGAAACGGTTGCCAACGGTAGTTTTTCCTTCTTCGCCACAAGCCGAGCAAATAAGCCCCGTACCTTTAGACGGTATTTTGACTATTTCTATGGCGCGTTCTTCGCATTTTTCCTGCAACCTGTCGCGGATAAATCCGCTAAAACTTCTTGCAAGCTTTCGCTTCGCGGTTTTGGCTATTTTGCCGCCTTTGCCCACTTTTATCGGGTAAGTTATAACTATGCGACATGGTTTTTCTTCCGCCAACATTTTGTTTAACGCCGCATTGATGAAATTCTCCGTTTTTACGCGGTTGCGCTCTTTTTGCCGCTTATATTTCACCGCGCCTAGATTATTGGTTGATATTGCGGAGGCTTTACCTATTCTTCCTTCTGCATTTGCTTCTCTTATGGCTCTGCGGTATCGACTGCGCAGGCGATTCTTGTGGTCAAGTCGTTCCGTTTCCGCGTCCGTCAGTTTGTTTAAACCTTCGCCGTATATATGCCCGTTAGAAAGCGTCAACGCGTCCACGTTGCCGATATGGACATATATTTCGTTCGTCCAACCTTCGGGCAGACACGCCTCTTTCGTTATGGGCGCGGTAAGAATAATATAATCTTCCTTAACCTCAATATGAAGTTGGCGGCTGAACTGCCTTCCGTCGCGAAGCGGAATTTCCACGCGTTTTCTTGGCTCTCGCCCTGCGATTTTCATTACGCCGTTCTTGTAAGAATAGCCCGCTTTAGGGGATATGGTGAAACCGTCTTCGCGTATCACTCGTATTTTCCCCAAACGATTACGCGTTTGGCGGCGAAGCCAGTTGTTTAAGCGACGCTTATTTACAGGCAAATCTTTCACCATGTTAGGCTCTTCGTAAGGTTTTCCCTGAAGTATCGCAGCATAGACGCTGACCCATTTTAAGACTGCGTAGATATACGTCCTGTCCTCTTTGGAAAAACCTTCGTTGAAAGCTGCAAGACGTTTCAAAGTGTCGCGTAAGATACCCCAACGACTCTTGATAGCGGTCAGCGCATCCAAGATAGCAAGTTCGTAATAAACGACCGGCATACCAAGTTCCTGACGCATACCCGAGGCGCGCATCTCGTTAAGAGCTGTGTAACCAGGCGTAAGTTTGCCGAGACTTCCTATGCCGCCATAGCGTTCATAAACAGTCTTTTTGACTTTGGCGTAAGCAACGGCAAGCCATCGCAAGAATTCCATAGTATCGGGCGATAGCTTTTGACTGTACTGTCTGACGCATTTGGTATACGTTGCCATAACAGCAACAACACCTCTCCCAACTTAACTTCGATACGCCTCGTTTTTTCGTGAAGTAGGATACTTCACGAAAATAACCGCAAAGCCATACAGCGTAAAGCTTTACGGGCTTTAAAGCGTTTACAGCGCTCTTTTACCAAACTTTAATATTGCGGAAGAAAAATAAAAAAACTTACACATTTACCGCAAAATTATGATAAAGAATTTTATCATTTATTAACAGCGTTTGTCAAGATAGGTGTTAGATTTTTTGCAATATTTGGGGAGGAATGCTTATGTCAAGAACGGGAGAAAACATTTATAAAAGGAAGGATGGGCGATGGGAAGGGCGGTTTGTCAAAGGACGCAGGAACGGTCGCACTATTTTTGGCTCGGTATTCGGAAAGACGCGTCTGGAGGTCAAGGACAAACTTATAATCGCCAAGTTCGAGTGGAACGAGGGCTTGTCGGCAGAAAAACGAAACAGGACTAAGTTGGGAGGTATCAGCGATGCGTGGCTCAAGGAGTCCGAAGCGTTTCTCAAGGAATCCACCGTTGCCAAATACAGAGATTATCTGCGCTGCTATATTTGCCCCAGGTTTAGCAAGACGGATATGGCGGACATCAGCGACGAGATGTTGTCGGTTTTCTACGTAAACCTGCTGGAAAATGGCGGCGCAAGTAAGCAGGGGCTTTCAACCAAGACAGTTTCGGAGGTTTTTCGCGTTATGAAACAGTTGCGGAAATTTGCGATACTGAGAAAAATAGCCGTCGGCTACACGGCGGATTGCCTTAGTATTAAGCAAAAAACCAAACCGATTAGGGTGTTCAGTCCGTCGGAAAGGGAGAAACTGCATACATTTTTGG
Organism: Selenomonadaceae bacterium; assembly: GCA_017635875.1. GTDB lineage: Bacteria > Bacillota > Negativicutes > Selenomonadales > Selenomonadaceae > RGIG9201. Next base: position 9,948 of record JAGBKP010000016.1, read on the forward strand.
ACGAGACCCAAAACCGCAGGCATCTCGGAATTTTGCTTTGCCTGTCCACCGGACTGAGGCTTGGCGAACTATGCGCCCTTACGTGGGACGATATTTCTTTGGAAGAGCAAAAGCTATATGTTCGTAGGACTCTGCAACGAATTCGTGATTACGAAAGTGCAAGCGCAAAAACCAAGATTGTGGTAACGCCGCCCAAGAGTGACTGTTCTATCCGCGCTATACCGCTAACCGATAAACTTTGTTCCGCTCTCGCGCCGACATGGCAGCCGGGAGCTTTTTTCTTGAGCGGAGATACGGAGAAATTTGTGGAGCCTCGCGTTATGCAGTACCATTTCAAAGCGGTGCTTGCAGCCGCAGGCATCGCCGACGCAAACTTCCACGCGCTTCGGCATACTTTCGCCACACAATGCGTGGAGGCAGATTTTGATGTGAAATGCCTAAGCGAGCTTTTAGGCCATTCAGATGTGAGCATTACTATGAATCGCTATGTGCATCCAACGATGCAATTAAAAAGGCAAAATATGGAGAAAATCATCTTTTAAACCTATAAGCCGTCGGATAAGCCGTCAGAACCGGTAGCCCGTGAGCCGATATATTGCAAGGCTTCACGGGCTTTCTTGTTTCCGCTTGTTTAAATTTTTAAGCCGTCAAAATAAGCCGTCAAAAATTTTACAAGCCATATGGGACGCGGCTTTAATGTGGCTAAACCGTGAAGTATCCTACTTCACGAAAAAACGAGGCGTATCGAAGTTAAGTTGGGAGAGGTGTTGTTGCTGTTATGGCAACGTATACCAAATGCGTCAAACAGTACAGCCGGAAATTGCCGCCAGACACAATGGATTTTTTGCGGTGGCTCGTAGTGGCTTACGCTAAAGTCAAAAAGAC
>JAGBKP010000162.1 GCA_017635875.1 Selenomonadaceae bacterium
AGCACTTTGGAAAAAGAAAGGAAGGGAGAGTTTACGTAAAAGTTATATTTTATTCCTTATTTTGTATAATTTCATGGTAACAAAAATTAAACGGGTTTTCCTCATCTTTCGAGGAAAACCCGTTTTGTCTACAGTCTGAAAACTCCCTTCGCGGGAGTTTTTTTTGTAAATTTTACATATAATCCGTAGCTCTTCTCTTTCTCGCTTGCTTAAACGTACCGAGTTTTTGAGCTACCCATTGAGTTATTACGAAAAATACCGGGATAAGGAAAATACCCATCGCAGTCGCAAAGAGCATACCGCCCACAACCGCGACACCCATACCGTTTCTTGCAGCCGCGCCTGCGCCCGTCGCTATGGCGAGCGGCAAGCAGCCGATTATAAAGGCGAAACTTGTCATAAGTATCGGGCGAAGTCGAAGTCCCGCGGCTTCAAGCGCGGCTTTTACCGGCTCCATACCGCGGTCTACGCGCACTTTCGCAAATTCGACTATAAGTATCGCGTTTTTCGCAGCTAAACCTATAATCATTATAATGCCTATCTGCATATAAACGCTGTCTTGAAGTCCCGCGTTATGATGCCCCAAAAGATTTTCCAAAATTCCAAGCCCGTATTCGGACACTATCGCGCCGAAAATTCCCGTAGGCACGGTAAGAAGCACCGCATAAGGCACGCTCCAGCTTTCATAGAGCGCGGCTAGGCACAGGAACACGAACACAAAGGCAAGGGCAAGAACTTTACCCGTAGAGCTTGACGCTTTTTTCTCCTCGCGGCTCTGCCCCGACCATTCCACATTAAAGCCCGTCGGCGCAACTTCTCGCACAACGGCTTCAGCCGCCGCAATCGCTTGACCGGAGCTAAATCCCGCGCCGTTGTTGCCTTGAATAGTAACGGCTCGAACGCCGTTGAAGCGGGATATAATTGACGCGCTGGTGGAGAGATTAGGTTTTAAGAGCGTGTCAAGAGGAACCATTTTTCCGCTTGAACTCTTGACGAATATGAATTTTGCCGCTTCCGCTTCCGTGCGATAAAGAGTGTCCGCTTGAAGCATAACTTTATACGAACGACCGAATTGGTTGAAGTCGTTTACCTGATAACCGCCGAAGTTTACTTGTAACGCGGTAAATACATCTGATAGCTGTACCCCCAAAGTCTTTACTTTCTCTCTGTCTATATCGAAATTATATACGGGGGAATTTATCTTGTACGTCGTTCTTGCGCCTTGAATTTCTGGGCGCTGATTCATAGCCGCCACTATTTTTTGCGTAATTTCGTTAAGCTCTTCATCGGTATGTCCGCTCATATCCTGAAGCTGCATACTGAATCCGCCGACTATGCCAAGCCCTGGGAGAGCGGGCGGGTTAAACGCGATAACCTGCGCCTCCGGGGCAAGTTTCATGCCAAGCCCGAACACCTGACCGATTATGGCGTTAATTTGCGTATCGGGCGTTTCGCGTTTATCCCACGACTTTAAGCCGACGAACATCGTGCCTGCGGAGGATTTCGAGCCAAACGACATAATATCAAAGCCCGTGACAAACATAGCGTTTTCAACGCCGTTAATCTTTCTAATCTCGGCGGCGAGCTTATCCATAGTTTCCTGCGTGCGGTTTGCGGACGTGCCTTCGGGAAGAGATACAGAAACCACGAAAAATCCTTGATCCTCTTCCGGCACGAATGTGGAGGGGAGTTTGGTATATACAAATCCGGTTAAAAGCACGACTATCAGCATAAATATAACCGCAAATTTGGAATGGGCGATAAATTTCGCCACTATGCCCACATAGCCGTCGCGGGTGCGGTTGAACCAATTATTGAAGCCATTGAAAAATCTGTCTAAAATCCCGCCGCTGTCCTGCTCTTTCTTTGGCTTTAAAATCATAGCGCAGAGCGCGGGGGTTAAGGTAAGCGCGACAAATGCGGAAAGCGCCATAGATACCGCTATGGTAAGCGCAAACTGACGATAGAGCACGCCCATCATACCGCCTAAGAATGCAACGGGTACGAACACCGCCGCAAGCACGAAAGCTATCGCAACAACAGGTCCCTGCACTTCGTCCATAGCGCGCTCCGTCGCGTCTACAGGCGTAAGTCCGCTTTCCATATGATGCTCTACGTTTTCTATAACAACGATAGCGTCGTCAACGACAAGACCAATCGCAAGCACCATAGCAAACAGCGTCAATGTATTTATGGAAAAATCAAGTATAATAAACGCGCCAAGCGTACCGATAAGGGAAACAGGCACGGCGAGAAGCGGGATAATCGTCGCTCTCGCGCTTTGAAGGAATATAAAGATAACGAGAACAACGAGGGCGAGGGCTTCTATAAAGGTATGAAGCACTTCTTCTATGGACGCTCTTATATAATCGGTGCTGTTTACGACAGTAGATATCTTTAAGCCGGGAGGAAAATCCTTTTCTCCTTCGTTTAAAATCTCTAAAACGCCGCTTACCGTTTCCATAGCGTTCGCGTCGCTTGTGAGCTGAATACCGAAACCGACCGCGCTCTTGCCGTTCGCTTTAGCTATGATGTTGTTCATACGCTGCCCGGTTTCTATGCGGGAAACGTCTTTAAGGCGCACAAAATTTCCCTTGCCGTCGGAATGAATTATAATATTTCCAAATTCTTCGGGGGTTATAAGACGACCGTTAATCTTGCCGGTATATTGTTTTTCCTGCGACACGGGCAGTGGCATCGCGCCTATCGTACCCGCGGGGGCTTGCACATTCTGCTCGTTTATCGCCGCCGTGACGTTCGCTACCGTAAGCCCGAGTTCTGCGAGTCTGTCGGGGTTCAACCATATACGCATAGAGTAGTCCGCGCCGAATATCTGCACGTCGCCCACGCCTTTAACGCGTTTTATCCTGTCCAAAAGATAAATAGTCGCGTAATTCTTCATAAAGGTGCGGTCGTAACGGTCGTCGTCGGAGTACATAGAGATGATGAGCGCCATATCGTTGGAGGATTTTTTCGTCGTAACGCCCACACGCTGAACATCGGAAGGAAGCGATGCGTTTGCTATCGCAACATTGTTCTGCACCTTAACGGAGTCCATATCTCCGTCTGTGCCGACTTCAAAGATGACGTTCAAGCTGTATCGCCCGGTATCGTCGGAGTTTGAACTCATATAGTCCATACCCTGCGTGCCGTTGACTTGTTCCTCTATAATCTGCGCAACTGTTTCGTTTACCACGTTCGCGCTTGCGCCGGTATATGTCGTGCCTACCGAAATGGTAGGCGGCGAAATCTGCGGATATTGCGCGATAGGCAGTTGAAACGCCGCCAAGAGTCCCGCTATAACTATGATAAGAGAAATAACTATCGCAAATATTGGGCGATGGATAAAGAACTTTGCCATATCCTATCCCCCTTAGTTCGCTTTCTTTTCGTCCGGATTATAAACATTCATATCCGGCTCGAAGCTAAAGCCCATTTCTTCCGCCGTTGTCATCGTAATCGCAAGGTCTTTGCCTTCCTGCAAATTCGTAAGCCCTTCCACAACCACCAAATCGTCGGGGTTAAGTCCGCTTTCGATTATATAGTAACTTCCGACAAGCGGGCCGAGCGTTACCGTTTTTGCCTCGGACTTATTATCGCCGTTTGCAACCATTACGAAGGTTTTTCCGAGAAGCTGTTGCACCGCTCTTTGCGGAACGACCATAGCGTTTTGCACAACGCGCCCCGTGAGCATTACCCTTGCGAACATTCCGGGCAGGAGTTTTCCTTCGGGGTTGGGGAACAACGCCTTAATAGTCAAAGACCCCGTGCTTTGCGCCAGAGCGCGGTCAACTTCGACAATCCGTCCCGCGTAAGGATATATGGAGCCGTCGGAGAGTTTTATGCCTACGTTGACGCCGTTCATAAGCGTATCGGGTTGAGAATCTAAAATATTCATAAACGCCATATATTCCGTTTCGGAGATGCTAAACTGCGCGTAAATGGGGTCGTTTGAGCCGATAGTCACAAGCGTCGTAGTACCGGATTTTGAGTAAGTGCCGATAGCCACATCGTCGATTGAAAGTTGCCCTGTCATAGGTGCGTAAATGATAGTATCGTCCAAATCCTCCTGCGCTTTTTGAAGGAGCGCGGCGTTAGACGCTGCGGCAGCGTAAAGCGCGTTTACTTTCGCCTGTTGGTTCGCCACAGTTTGCTCCGCTATGGCTGCGGATTCCAAAAGTTTTTGATAACGCTCCAAGTCACTTGCCGCATCTTGAAAATTAGCTTCCGCTTGCGCCAAATTCGCCTGCGCCTGCAAAACCGCGGATTCATACTGACGCGAATCAATCTTAAAGAGCGGCTGACCCGCAGTCACAAACTGACCGCCCTGCACGTATTTTTCAACGATTTTGCCGTCGACTTTAGACTGCACCTTAACTTCGTCCTTGCCCGCGATTTGCCCCGCGTATTCGCTTTTAAGCGGCACGTCGCGAACGAGCACGTTCATAACTTTAACCTGCGAAGGCGGCATCTGCGCCTGCTTTTTGTCATCGCCGCAACCGACCAAGACGAGAGCGGAGCATAAAACAGCCGCTATCGCCGTCATAATTTTTCCTTTTCGTACAAACAAGGAAAATCCCCCTAACCAAGAATTTAAATGTATAATTTCTTACTTTCTTTTTTCTCTTTCTTTTTTGTAAAAAAGAAAGAGAAAAAAGCACTCACAAGAGCACAACAATATCTAAGCGGTAACCCGCTAAGATATTGTATGAAAGTAACAAAGAAAAAAGAGAAAGAAAAAACTTTAATAATTTTTTAATGGGAAAGTATTAAAAAATATGAAAAATTTATTTATATAAGGCTATCTTACATATACCTATCGTTTGATTATATTTAAGTTTAATGAAAACTCCTTGAAATCACTATTGTAAACTTTCCGCCGCCGCCATTGCCTCATCTTGGCTCATCAAAATTTCGCGCGGCTTCGAGCCTAATGACGGCCCCACAATCCCAAGCGTTTCCATCGTGTCTATAATCCTTCCCGCTCTTGCGTAACCTACTCTAAAACGCCGCTGAATATTTGATGCGGATGCTTGCCCCGTTGACATTACAAGCTCTATCGCGTCGGTTAGAAGTTCGTCAACTTTCATATCGTCTTCTTTTTTGCTCTTGCCCTTGTCGTCGGAGAGTGTGTCTTGCTCCGTAAATGTTTCGATTTCTTCGTTTATCTCAGTTTCTACGCCTTGACCTTTTATGAAGTCTAAGAGCATTTCCACTTCTTCGTCGCTTACGAACGCGCCCTGAACACGCAGGGGCTTTCTTGAGCCCATAGGATAAAAGAGCATATCTCCTTTGCCCAGGAGTTTTTCCGCGCCCGAAGAATCTAATATCGTGCGCGAATCTATTTGACTTGATACCGCAAAAGCTATTCTTGACGGAATGTTTGCCTTTATAATGCCCGTGATAACGTCCACCGAAGGGCGCTGCGTCGCAAGCACGAGATGAATCCCCGCAGCTCTCGCTTTTTGCGCCAAACGGCAAATAGCGTCCTCAACGTCGTGCGGCGCAACCATCATCAAATCCGCAAGCTCGTCTATGATTATTACAATCGCGCCCATTTTGTCCTCGGGGAATTTCGCGTTGTACGTTTCCATATTGCGTACGACTTTTTCGGCAAATTTAGAGTATCGCTTTTCCATCTCCTGCACCGCCCAGTTTAATACGGAGGCGGCTTTCTTCGCGTCCGTTACGACAGGCACCATTAAGTGCGGTATGCCGTTATAGTTTGAAAGCTCCACCATTTTGGGATCGATTAAAATGAATTTTACCTCGTCCGGCTTCGCTTTAAAAAGTATGCTAGTTATAAGCGTATTTACGCAAACGGATTTACCCGACCCCGTAGAGCCTGCGATTAAAAGATGCGGCATTTTCGCTAAATCCGCAAATATCGCCTGCCCGCCGATGTCTTTTCCAAGTCCTACCGTTAATTTTGACTTTGCTTCGCTAAAATACGGCTCTTCCAACACTTCGCGAAGCTGTACGCCTTCAAGCTCTTTGTTTGGCACTTCAACGCCTATGGCGGATTTATTCGGAATAGGCTCTATGCGAACGGAAGTCGCCGCCAAGGCGAGAGCGATGTCTTCCGCAAGCCCCGTTATCTTGCTGACCTTAACGCCGGGCGCGGGTTCAAGTTCGTATCGCGTAACCGCAGGACCGTGACAAGCGTTGATGATGTTGGCGTTTACCTTAAAATCGGAAAGGGTTTTTGAAAGCGTCCTCGCGTTGTCCTCTATCTCGATTTTTAGCGCGAGATTTTCCTTTTTGACGCGTTTTGAGAGAATATGCGTGACTTCCGGCAGTTCGTACGGCTTTTCAAAATTTTCGACTTCTCTCGCTTCACTCAAATTGCTCTCGCTTTGAAGATTTACATTTACATTTGCATTTACATTTACATTTTCGTTTTCGTTTTCGTTTGTTTTCTCGTCAAGCGGCTTTGGCGCGTCTTCGACG
>JAGBKP010000163.1 GCA_017635875.1 Selenomonadaceae bacterium
ATAGCACTTTGGAAAAAGAAAGGAAGGGAGAGTTTACGTAAAAGCTATATTTTATTCCTTATTTTGTATAATTTCATGGTAACAAAAATTAAACGGGTTTTCCTCATCTTTCGAGGAAAACCCGTTTTGTCTACAGTCTGAGCAGCCTTTTTATCGGGCGGCTTTTCTTTACTCTCTTTTTATTTTTCCTCATCTTGACCGACCGCCTTATTTTTTGGTAAATCCCAAGGACGATTCTTTTTTTGCCATTCTTCGGCTCTTTTAAAGTCATCTATTCCCTCAATTTTGAGGATTTTAGAACGCTTGCAACCGCTTTTGTTATCTGCGCCGCGTTCGTATTTATTCCATTCCAGGGCTTTTTGTTGCCAATTTTCAATTTTGCGCCCTTTGTTGTCTTTCCAACCGCTCGCCTCATAGTGCTTGAAAAAATGCCTTGCGTCAATATTTAGGCTGTTTTCTTTGCAATATTTTTCTATTTCTGCCAGTGAAGGAGCAGCAGGAGCGGTTTTTTCTTCTCCTTCTCCTTCTCTCTCCTTACCTATACTATCCTCTCCTATACTATCCTCTCCTGAGCTTCCGTTCTGTAAACATTTTGTTTCCAACTCGGAAACATCTTTAGAAACATATTCTTTATTGACAATCTGCAACCGGGATTTTTCCGCCGTAAATCTTGTTTCGTGGTATCTGTCTTTTTGTATAATATTATGCGTCATCCAATGCACCACAACAAAAAGCCCTATTTTACACTCTATAACAAAATTAGCGGCTTTTAATTCTTCAATGCTGGCGTAATTACACCCCGAAAGGCGACTTATTCCTTTGGGATTTTCAACAAAGCCGTCATCGTCTGCGTTTAGATTTAAATAGACATAAAGCAATCGCGCCTCTTTGGAAAGTTCAACAAATGCGTCACTTTGCAGTATATCCCTTGAAAACATTCTCCTATTCGCCATTAAATAGCCTCCTGCGGGCGGGTTTTCCGCCCTGAATTGATTATAACGTTTCCAGCCCCGCGCCTGTTGCTTTAAGATAATATCGACGATTGACACGCCCTCGAAAGGTAATAAAACCCTGTTCTTTAAGTTTGGCGTTCATCTGCCTAATAATGCGGTACGCGCTGCCCTCGCTTATTTGCATATCGCGGGCAATTTCTCCGGCTGTCATAAAACGGCTTTTTTGACCTTCTCCGGCTGTGGTTTCGGCTACAAATTCATTTGCGCTCATATAATGCCGCCTCCTACCGTATAAACCACCCCTAACGCCTTGCAAATACGACTGACTGTCGAAAGTTTCGGCTCGATTTTGCCCGCTTCAATGCGTTTTAATGCGCTCACGCTCACGCTTGCCTTTTGGCTTAATTCGTTGAATGTTAGGCGGCTTTTTGCCCGCTCTACCCAGAGAAATTCCGAAAAACTCATAATTCTTTACCCCCTAATTTCAAAAATTCTATATCCAACTGTAAACGCTTACGACCCGCCGCCCTTGCGACTTCCTCTAAATCGTCAACATTCAGAAAGAACTCCTCGAAACGTTGTTTTTTCGTGCTTCTGTCATAACCAAGCCGCCCGACCTTCGCCATTTTGCGCCCGCTCGGGTCTATGGCGTATATAATAGCCTCTCGAAGTGCCGGGTGATTATCTACAGCAACCTTGACAATTTCCCATTTGTCCGCTTCGTATTTTCCGACAATCTCACAAACCGCCCCTGCAAAACTCATTTTTTCGCCTCCCGCAAAAGTATTTACGCGCCCGCTACTCTTTAAGCAAAGACGCGGGCGGAATATTTAACGCCTTGGATAATTTGCCTAATGTATCTGTATTAACCTTGGAATTTTTGCGGAGAATCCTGTTTACTGTTCCAACGCTCACCCCTGCACGCCTAGCAAGACTTTTATTGCTTATGCAAGCATTGACCATAGAAAGGCGAACTTTTCGAGAATCTAACTCCATATCATCACCCCCCTTATTTTCAAATTGTTTCGTGCAATACATAATAATGTATTTTATAGAATTATAATACATTATTATGTATTGCTTGTCAATACTATATAATAAATTTTCTTGACTTATATTATATGATGTTGTATTATCTTTTTAAGGTGGTGGTTTAATGTGGGATTTAAAGAAAATCTAATAAGGTTACGTTCTAAAGAGTATGCTTCGGCGAAATCATTTGCAAAGGAAGTGGGCTTGTCGTACACGACTTATATAAACTATGAAAAAGGAGCTTGGCCGAATGAAGATAATTTTATAAAAATAGCCGCCGCTCTTAATGTAACAACCGACGCACTTTTAGGATATTCACCCCCTAATTTGTATCAGATTTGTAAAAAAAAGCTTAAAGATATAGGGCTGGATATATACGAAGAACCCGACGGAAAAATTCTTCTCCGTCTTGATGAAAAAGGTTGCAAAGATGAAGAACTTAGAAGAATTTATGATACTGCAAAAATAGAAAAATTAGGATTGCCAAATAAAGCGGCTGTTGTGGAACTCGTAAAAACTGCGGAACTTACCACGCTAAAATCCGGCTTCCGTGATGCGCTGCTCACTCTCCTTTTACCTTGGTTTATTGTTGCCGGAACACAAAACGCCAACGATAAAGGCAATAGCTGAACCTTTATCAAAAAATTATGGACGTAACAGCTAAACGCCCATAAAAAAGCCTCTATCCCGTGGAATAGCTACCCACGCGGCAGAAGCAGCAGAAGAAGGACGAAAAGGAATAAGGCTATGGAGTTTGAACTTTCACGCGCTGCCGCCCGTTTCATCAAGACGGCAGACAAACCGACAAAAAAGCGTATAAAAGACGGCATTGACGGTCTTCTTTCCGTGCCGCCAATCGGGGACATTAAGCCTCTGCAAGGATATTCCCCGCCCGCTTATCGGCTGCGAATCGGGAAATTCAGAATAATTTACGAGTATAAATCTGTTGGGGACGATACCCGCCTTTATATTCGCGACATAGGAGCAAGAGGCGACATCTACAAGTAAGGAGGGAATGACAATGACGGCAAAAGAACAAGAACTGCTTGCAATGTATAGCATACTTCCGATGCAAGAACAAAATTTAGCATACGAACTTATTAAACGGCTTGTTTTGGCTTGGGACAGCGATTTTACAAAGTTGACCCCGGCGGAACGCGCCCGCCTCGATGAATCAGAAAGGGACTGGCAGGAAGGGCGAACCGTAAAAGCCTCTGAAATTGACTGGAATTAGGGAGCGCAGTTTTATGCAAGCAATAGAACTACCAACCAGCGAACAAAAAAAGCGTATAAAGGAACTTATCGCCAAACTCGGAAAATTTGTTAGAACTTACGCAATCGACGACCTATCAAAAGAAGAAGCGGAAGAACTTCTCGCAAAACTTGAAATCATCGACGTTTACAGTCAACTTCCTAAAACTCATAAAAATTTCGCTTATGAATTTATGGAATGGCTGCAAGGAGGAACGCCACCGCTACGCTGACGACCGCAAAATAAAAAGGCTCTTCGATATGCTGACAACATATCAAAAAGCCTTTATAAGCGCCTTGCTCAATCAAAAAGAAATGATACAATGCGCCCTCGCAAAGTCTATTGTATCATTCTTTTTGAGAAAGGGCAAAGGTTTTATTTCTTATGCTTTGAAAGGAATGATATTTTTTATGCCGTCATACAAGAAAACGCTCTCGGGCGGTAAAGTATCTTGGTATGTAAAATTTTATTATGTTGACTGGACTGGAACACGCCAACAAAAAAAGAAAAGCGGTTTCGCCACTAAACGCGACGCCGACCAATGGGAGCGGGCTTTTCTTGAACGTCAAGCCGCCTCCCCCGATATGACTTTTGCCGCTCTCGTCGATATTTACCTTGAAGATTGTAAATCTCGCCTTAAACCTACAACGCTATCACAAAAGCAATATTGCATAAACCATAGAATACTACCCTATTTCAAAGACCTTCCTATATCGTCAATCACGCCCGCGCAAGTGAGAAAATGGCAAAATGAATTGTTGGAGGCTGAATATAAACCGGGACATAGTAAAAAAGACGAAGAAACAACCCCGCGACAATACGCCGCGACTTATTTAAAAACCGTAAACGCCCAATTATCGGCAATTTTTAATTATGCTATGAAATTTTATAAATTGCCATCAAATCCCGCCCGCCTTGCCGGAAGTATCGGAAAACAAAACTCTGATAAAGTGGATTTTTGGACACGGAAAGAATTTGATAAATTTATGGAAGTGGTTTCTGATAAACCAATGTCAAAAGCAGCTTTTAATATTCTGTTTTGGACTGGTTGCCGTTCGGGAGAACTTCTCGCTCTCACTTTAGAAGATATAGACTTCAAATCAAAGACTTTACGCATAAATAAAAGCTATGCAAGGCTAAACGGTGAAGACCTTATCCAACGCCCAAAAACCGAAAAAAGCACTCGAATAATAACCCTTCCTGATTTTCTTCTTGATATTTTGCGGGAATATATCGCCGTTCTTTATGAACCGCAACCCAAGGAGCGGCTCTTCAATGTTACAAAACGCTATTTACAGCACGAAATGGAAAGAGGTTGCGACTTTTCCGGCGTTCGTAAGATTCGCGTTCACGACCTCCGACACTCTCACGCATCTTTGTTAATTGAAATGGGCTGCTCTCCGCTTCTCATAAAAGAACGCCTCGGACACGAAAAAATCCAAACTACTTTACAAACATACTCCCACTTATACCCAAACAAACAAGAAGAACTAGCGAAAAAACTTGAAAAATTCGCTTCTCGTAAAAAATAGTACTTTTTAAGTACTTTATTAACGTCAAAAACGCCGCTATTCCTCATTATTTAAGGAATAGCGACGTTTTCACATTTCATTCAAATTCAATAGTACCCGGTGGCTTGCCCGTGCAATCGTAAAATACGCGATTTACGCCTTTGACTTCGTTTACGATGCGGGTTGTGACTTTCGCCAAAACTTCCCACGGAAGTTTTGCGGCTTCCGCCGTCATAAAGTCTGATGTGACAACAGCGCGAAGAGCGATTGCGTAGTCATAAGTGCGCCCGTCGCCCATAACACCGACGGAGCGCATATTCGTGAGCGCGGCGAAATATTGACCGATATTTTTGTTTGCGCCCGCTTTTTCAAGTTCTTCACGATAAATAGCGTCCGCGTCTTGCACTATTTTTATCTTTTCTTCCGTGACTTCGCCGATTATGCGTATGCCAAGCCCGGGACCGGGGAAAGGCTGACGTTCCACTAATTTTTCAGAAAGTCCCAGTTCCCTTCCGACTTTTCGCACTTCGTCCTTAAAGAGAAGTCTTAACGGCTCGACTATTTCCTTAAAATCCACAAAATCGGGCAGCCCGCCTACGTTGTGGTGAGATTTTATGACGGCGGATTTGCCTAATCCGCTTTCGATAACGTCGGGATAAATCGTGCCTTGCGCCAAAAAATCAACCGCGCCGATTTTTTTTGCCTCTTCCTCAAAAACGCGGATAAACTCTTCGCCTATAATTTTGCGTTTCTTTTCCGGCTCGGTTACGCCCTTTAATTTCGCGTAAAATCTGTCTTTAGCGTTGACTCTGATGAAATTTAGGTCAAAATCCCCGCCCGCGCCAAAGACCGCCTCGACCTCGTCGCCTTCGTTTTTGCGGAGAAGCCCGTGGTCTACAAATACGCAGGTTAGTTGCTTACCTACGGCTTTAGAGAGCAGAGCCGCCGCAACGGATGAATCAACGCCGCCCGAAAGCGCGCAAAGCACTTTTCCGTCGCCGATTTTTGTCTTTAACCTTGCGATTTCATCTTTAGCGAAGGTGTCCATCTGCCAGTTTCCGCCGGTTTTACAGATTTTTCTCGCAAAATTTGCAATCATCTTCGCCCCTTCGACGGTGTGCATAACTTCGGGGTGAAACTGCGTGGCGTAAAGTTTTTTCTCCGCGTTTTCAAAAGCGGCGACGGGGCAATTTTTTGTGCTTGCCGTAACCTTAAAATTTTGCGGAAGAGCCGTAACCCTATCCGTATGACTCATCCAACAAATCGTATTTTCGGATACTCCTTCAAAGAGTTTTGAAGACGAGTCGGAAATTTTAACTTCGGTATGCCCGTATTCGCTTGTTTCGGCAGGCTCAACCCTGCCGCCCAAGATATGCGCCATAAGCTGCGAGCCGTAGCATATTCCTAAAACGGGAATATTTAACTCGAATAATTCTTTGTCGTATAAAAGAGCGTTTTCCTTATATACGCTTTCGGGCCCGCCGGTTAAGATTATCCCTTTGGGGTTCATCTCTTTTATTTCGCTTAAACTTACAGAGCAAGGGCGAACGACGGCGTATACGTTACATTCGCGAACGCGCCGCGCTATAAGCTGATTATACTGCCCGCCAAAGTCTAAAACGAGTATAGTTTCTTGTTGCAAAATTCGTCCTCCGTTACTTTTCGTTTGTTCATTTTCTTTGCTCGTGCAAAGAAAACGAACCAAAAGAAACACGCAAGGGGTTTACACCCCTTGACCCCACACTTTATTCAATCTATTTATAGGTGCCAACATCTAGCCTATTGAAAAAGTTCGCACTCTCGCCAGTTTTCGTTGTTCGCTTTGCCCCTTCCTTGGGACAAATACCCCTTTGGGGCACTGGCGCGAACGGCGGCGCGTCCTGCGCCGCATAACCGTCCCTTAACTACAGTAAACTATTTTATCGTAGCAAGGGAAACATTCTCACCGTTTATATCCCAAGACTTTGCGTTGTCCGCCCTCTCATACTTTACATTGTCCGCAAGGACTATGCGACAAAGTTCCGCCTCGTTCTTTTTGATGATGTTTTCGATTTTGTCGTTGCCGAAGATGTGGACGGTTATGTGGTCTGTGACTTCAAAACCGCTGTCTTTGCGCATTGTTTGAAGTTTGCTGATGATTTCGCGCAAAAATCCTTCTTCAATAAGCTCGGGCGTAAGTTTCGTTTCAAGAGCGACTGTTACGTTGCCGTCGCGCTGCGTGACGTAGCCTTCCGTTTCCGTTACCGCTATTTCTACTTCTTCCGCCGTAATGATAAATTCGCCGGAAGGGGTCGAGATTTTAAGTTCGCCCGCGGAGTCAAGCTGTTTTTTCGCCTCAACGCCGTTAAGTTTGGTGAGGGCGGCTTTTACCTCTCCCATAGCCTTTCCGACTTTCGGGCCGAGTTTGCGGAAATCGGGCTTAATCTGATATGAGAGATATTCTTCCATATCGTCCTTAAAGGTTACGTTCTTGACGTTGAGTTCCTCTGCGGCGATGTCTAAGAAGAATTTATCGAGAGTTTTGTCCGCTTTTACGAAGAAATTCGCGACGGGCTGACGGTTTTTGATGTTCGCCTCGTTTCTCGCGGCTCTGCCTAAGACTACCATCTTTAAGAGCAAGTCCATATTTTCCTCAAGAGCGGCGTCTATCAAGGATTCGTCAACCGTCGGGAAATCCGTAAGATGTACGCTTATGGGCGCGGACTTGTCAACGGAACAGACTAAGTTTCTGTAAATGCTTTCGGTGATAAACGGCACCATAGGCGCGGCGGTTTTTGCGATAGTTACAAGGGCGGTGTAGAGCGTCATATATGCGGCGATTTTGTCGTCCTCCATACCCTTCGCCCAAAAACGAGCGCGGGAGCGGCGCACATACCAGTTTGAAAGTTCCTCGACGAAAGACTGCAACGCTTTTGCCGCCTCCGTTACTTTATAGTTCGCAAGCGCGTCATCGACGATTTTCACGGTGGAATTTAACCGCGACAAGCACCATTTGTCCATAACGGTGAGTTTATTTTTGTCCAGACTGTATTTCGTAGCGTCGAAATTGTCTATATTTGCGTAAAGCACAAAGAACGCGTAAGTGTTCCATAGCGTCCCCAAGAATTTGCGCTGACCCTCTTCCACGGCTTTTCCGTGGAAACGGTTCGGCAGCCAAGGCGCGCTGTTCTCGTAAAAATACCAACGAATCGGGTCTGCGCCGTAATGAATAAGAGCCTCCATCGGGTCTACGGCGTTTCCTTTGGATTTGCTCATCTTTTGCCCGTGTTCGTCTTGAACGTGACCCAAAACGATAACATTTTTATAAGGCGCGTCGTTAAAGAGAAGCGTAGAAATTGCGATAAGGGAATAAAACCAACCGCGCGTCTGGTCTACGGCTTCGGAAATAAAATCCGCGGGGAAGTGTTTTTCAAAAATCTCCTTGTTTTCAAAGGGATAATGCCATTGAGCAAAAGGCATCGCACCGGAATCAAACCAACAGTCGATAACTTCAGGCACGCGGCGCATCTCTCCGCCGCATTTTTCGCAGGTTAAAACCACATCGTCAACATAGGGGCGGTGAAGTTCTATGGTGTCGAATTTGTTTTTCGCAAACTCTTTAAGTTCCGCGATAGAGCCTACGGCGTGTTCGTGTCCGCAGGAACATTTCCAGATATTAAGCGGCGTTCCCCAATAACGATTGCGGCTTATGCCCCAATCTTGAACGTGTTCCAACCAATCGCCGAAACGCCCTTCTCCGATTGATTTGGGAATCCAATTTACCTTTTTATTGTTCGCAATTAAGTTTTCCCGAACTTCCGTCATCTTTATAAACCAAGTTTCGCGGGCGTAATAGATAAGCGGGGTATCGCAACGCCAACAATGCGGGTAACTATGCTCGAATACGGGGGCGCGGAAAAGTTTTCCCTTTTCCTTTAAATCTTTTAAGATAAGCGGGTCTGCGTCCTTCACGAAAACGCCCGCCCAATCTGTGTCTTCCGTCATTTCTCCTTTCGCGTTTACAAATTGGACAAAGGGCATATCGTATTTTTTGCAGACGCGGTTATCGTCCTCGCCGAACGCGGGCGCGGTGTGAACGATGCCCGTGCCGTCCGTGGTGGTAACGTAATCGTCACATATAACAAAGAACGCTCTCTTGTTTAATTTACCTTCTGCGTAGGGGTAAAGCGGCTCGTAATCCCTATATTCCAAGTCTTTGCCCTTCATACGCTCTAAAACTTTGCGCTCTCCTTCGACTCCTTCGAATACGCTTTCAACGAGAGCCTCCGCGAGATAATAAACCGTGTCTCCGACCTCTATCTTTACATAATCCACTTCGGGATTTACGCAAAGCCCGAGGTTGGAGGGAAGCGTCCAAGGCGTAGTCGTCCAAGCGAGAAAATACGCGTCCTCGCCTTTTGCCTTGAACTTTACGAGAGCGGAACGCTCTTTTACGTCCTTATACCCCTGCGCCACTTCGTGAGAAGAAAGCGGAGTGCCGCAACGCGGGCAATACGGCACGACTTTATGCCCTTGATAAAGCAGCCCCTTGTTATAAATTTCCTTTAACGCCCACCATTCGGATTCGATAAAATCGTTTTCGTAAGTGATGTAGGGATTGTCCATATCCGCCCAAAAACCTACGACGTCGGAAAATTCTTCCCACATTCCCTTATATTTCCAAACGGATTCGCGGCATTTTTTGATAAAAGGCTCGATGCCGTAAGATTCTATTTCCTCTTTGCCGTTTATTCCGACGGCTTTTTCAACTTCAAGCTCAACGGGCAACCCGTGCGTGTCCCAACCCGCTTTTCTTAAAACTCTTTTCCCCTTCATAGACTGATAGCGAGGGAGCATATCCTTAATGACGCGGGTGAGGACGTGACCGATATGCGGTTTGCCGTTAGCCGTCGGAGGGCCGTCGTAGAATGTGAAAACGTCGTTTTCGCTTCTGTTTTCAACGGCTTTTTTCGCTATATCGTTATCTTTCCAAAACTTAACTATATCTTTTTCGCGCTCGGCGAAATTTAAGCTCGTTTCAACCTTATTATACAAAAAAATTCCTCCCAAAATAAAATAAAAGCCTCCTCAAGTATAACAAGATAAAGGTTCTTATGCAAGTTTATTGTTAAAAATTTTAGAATGTGGAATTTATGAATTTACTTAAAAATGTTCTGAAAATTTTCTAAATATATAATTATAACAAATTTTTTACACTTGATAATGAAGAGCGCAATGATTATACTATGATGATGAACCGATACGATAGGGATTTAAGCGCAAGCGTTACGCTGTGTCGGGTATGGTAATACTCAATTAAAGGTTTTAATAAAAACAACAAATAAATATGGGGTACGGGGCAAAGTCCCGTGTTATCTTTAAGGAGTTGAGTACAGCTTGGAAAAATCAACAAAATTTTCGATTCCCATTTCTCGCCGTGATTTTATGAAACTGGCGGCAATCTCGGGGGCGACTATTGCCGTGAGTGGAGAAAATCTGCCTAAAGCGGCGGCCGCAACGCCTTCTGTAAAATTTGACGATAGCAATATTCCCGTGATTTTTGATACAGATGTATGCGTCGTGGGCGGCGGCGCGGCAGGGACTGCGGCGGCTGTATCCTCCGCCCGTCAAGGCGCAAAAGCCGTTATAATCGAACGCAACGCGCTACTCGGCGGGTTGCAGACATTGGGTTGCGTTTATCCCTGTATGCCTACTTTCATTGATGACAGCGATACGCCTTATATTACGGAACTAAATCGGCGTATGGAACAGCGACAGGGCGCAAGGGCGAGAAACGATGTTGTTACAGACTTCTATTACGGCGGCGGACAAGGACTTTACGCTGCCGAGTCCCTTACATTAGTTTATGAGGAACTGTGCGCCGAGGCGGGAGCTGATATTCTGTACGAAACGACACTTGTAGGCGCAGTTGTGGAGAATGGCAAAATCATAGAGTGCATTGTTCAGACAGTAGAGGGACTTGGCAAAATTCGAGCTAAAACCTTCATCGACGCTACGGGGGACGCGCTCCTTTCGCGCTTTGCAGGTGTGAGGACGGAAAAAGGCTCGGAACAAACCGGTCGTAATCAGCCAATGAGCCTGCGTTTCGAGATGGCGGACGTAGACGTAAACAAGGTCTGCGACTTCTTCACATATACATTAAAAGATAAACGCATGGAACCGCCGCTTTTGAAACGGCTGAAAGAAGATATAGACGCAGGCCGTGCCCCGTTTATGGAGTTTGCCAAGATTAAGGAAAACGAAGCTTTTTTCAAGCAAGCGGCGAAGGACGGCAAGCTCACCGAGGATGACATTTTGTATATTCAAGGTTTCTCCGTAACCGGCAAGCCGAACACTATGGCAATGAACTGCCCGGAGATGCCGCCCTTGTTGTTCAGCGCAACGGACGCAATTTCGCGCAGCAAAGCCATTATTTTCGGACGCCGTATGATGCGCCGTATCGCCGATTTCCTCGTTTCCGACGTACCCGGATTTGAACACGCTTACATCAGCCGCGAAGCAGGTATGCTCGGAACGCGCGAGACTTGGCGTATTCGTGGCAAATACTACCTTACCGCCGAAGATTATTGGAACGGGCATCATTTCCCCGATGCGGTCTGCCGCACGGCATACCCGATTGATATTCATGACGTAAAGCTAAACTTTGGCAAAAAACTCTCCAAAGGCGA
>JAGBKP010000164.1 GCA_017635875.1 Selenomonadaceae bacterium
CTTTTACGGTAATCTCTCCGCCTTTTGTGATAACAAGATGCGTTTCAATATCCGAAAAATTTTTAAGTTCTTCCAAAATTCTAATTCCCAAAATCGCGCCGCTTGCGCCGCTGATGCCGATAACCAAACGTTTCATAAAATCCTCGCTTTTAAAAAATATGATAATATGATAGAATAAAAACAAAATGGGGGTCAAGGGGGACAAGTTCCCCTTGCGGGTGCAGGGCAGAGCCCTGCCAGGGTATGGGGTGAAACCCCATGTTTTTATATGGTGAAAAAATGTTGATAGCAATAATAACGGGAGCGGGGCGCGGGATAGGGCGCGAGATAGCGCGCGCTCTTGATATTCGCGAGCTTGACGAAATATGGGCGATATTTCCGAATAAAAACGCGCTGCAAGCTCTTTACGCGAATATGAAAACGCCCGTAAGAATACTCGCGTGCAATCTTTACGACTTAAACGCGCTAACCGCGATAAAAGACGAGCTTAAAGAAAGTCATCCGAAAGTTAAGTATTTGATACATACGGAGGGGCTTTTTTCAAAAGAAAACGCAATACTTGAGGAAGAAGCAAGCTGTAGGGGAGCGGTCGCGCTGACGGAAATCGTAAAACCTTATATGCATAAAAAGGGAAGAATACTATTTGCCGTGCCTATGGAAAATTTTTTTGAAAATATAAGCGCGGATAAACTTGCGAGCGCAGATTTTTTGTGCGCTTACGGTCGCGCGCTACATAATAATCTCGCAAAAAGCGATGTAAATGTAACGGTTGCGATAGTGGAAAAAGAATACGCGGAGGAGGCGGCTGTTCGCCGAGCCCTTCGCGCATTAGAAGCAAATATTGAGGTTTTGACGCCTTCGTGGAAAAGTCTTTTCTATCGCATAATAAAAAATATACTGCCGAGAAAATTCTTTTTAAGATTAAAAAACATTAAGAGTTAAACTCCTGCGGTAAGCACCTGAAGGCGTTGACGAAGGAGAGAAAAATCCAAAATTCTCGCGGCTATCGTACGACAATCACGTTTGGCGTCTCCCGTCAGCTTTGTTTCGTCGTCGTAGAGGAAGAGTTCATCTCCGTAGCTGTTGTTGCCCGCGCTGGTTCTTATGAGATATTTGGCGTTAGCGAGTTTTAACGCTATTTTATATATGCGGTCAAACAAAGATTTGCTGCGAAGCTCCACGTTTAAGCCGCATTTGCTCGCGTCCTTTATACGTTTCAGTTCGTTTTTCATCTCTTTTTCGTAGTATCGGGCGATGCCTACCAAGAGATTTCCCGCAGACACGGCGGAAGCCGCGCGTCTGCCCGCGATTATTTTTACGTCGTCCCTTAAAAGACCGCGAAATCTTTCGGAAAAAAGAGCCTGCGTGCCTAAAATTCTGTCTACGCCTATGATGTATTCGGCGCGGCTAAGAAGGACTTTTACGTCTCTAAAGGGTTGTTCCATAAAGGCTATGGGGAAGAAATTGTGAAAAACACCCCTTCGCCTACATTCTTCCATAAGAAGGTTTATATAAGCGAAATGGCTGTTAAATACGTATACAAATTTATTTTGGGGGATCGCTTTTAATCTGTTGAAAAATTCTTTGTTGGGATGCATATCGAATAAGTAAAGTTTTTTCTTGGGTATTTGAGAGAGTTTCCCGACTTCGCTTGACGACGCGATATAAAATGCCCAGTCCTTTATTTCGATAGAATCAAGCGTCATCGTTCTAAGAGGAATGGTATTTTCCAAAAAAAAGGCGATAATGCGGGTCATTTCTTTGGCTTCCGTTTCGTTTCTCCCCAGCGCAAAAAGCTCGATGTCCTGCAAAGCCTACATCCTTTCGTTTGATTTTAATGGGCGTCTATGATATAATCTCTTTGTATTACACTTCTACAAAAAAGATTTTTTTCCTTTATGATAATTTTAAAAGTTAAATTTTTCTTTTTTAGGAGGAAATTTTATGGATATAAAACTCGCCGCATGGATGGTGCAAAAAGAATTTGCGGAAAATATGGACGACGCGATTGGTTTTGTTCGTGCCGTTAAGGACGGCTCTTGCCCGGACGCGCTTTTAAATATTTTGAAAAAAAATATGGACGTGATGATGGAAGTGGGCGGTAAAGTCACGGCTGAAAAAGTTCTTCCGTACTTAACGGAAAAGTTTAAATCCGCAGAAAAACTCATCGCTTTTTGGGAAGCCAATCCAAAAGACACAAACGCTGTGTTTTATCACAGACGCTTGGCGGAATACAACGACAGTCAGTCTTGATTTTTTCGTTTTTCCGTTTTCCAGTCGATAATTTTCTGTAATCTCTCTTTAAATTTTGCCTCTTCGCCTTGAACTGTTGGATTATAATATCTCTTCCCCTTCAAAGAATCCGGCAGACACTCCATTTCGGTGAGTTTTTCTTCGTAGTTATGGGCGAATTTATAACCTTTGCCGTAGCCGGTATCGCGCATAAGTTTTGTTACGCCGTTTCTTATATGAAGAGGCACGGGCTCCGCAAGCGAATTAAGCGCGTCGGTTTTTGCGTAAATATACGCCGTATCGCAGGCGTTCGACTTTGGCGCGAGGGATAAATATATAACCGCTTCCGAAAGATGCACGTTGCATTCGGGCATACCTAAAAAATGCGACGCTTGATAGGCGGCAACCGCCAAAGGAAGCGCGTTTGGGTCGGCAAGCCCCACGTCTTCCGCGGCAAATCGCACAATTCGCCTTGCGACATAAAGCGGATCTTCGCCCGCTTCTAACATTCTTGCAAGCCAGTACACCGCGGCGTCAGGGTCTGAATTTCGCATAGACTTATGCAGCGCGGAAATTATATTGTAATGTTCTTCGCCGCTCTTATCATAGAGCAGGGATTTTTTCTCCGTTACCGCCTCTATCGTTTTATCCGTGACGACCGCGCCCGTTGCGGTAAGGTCTGCGTTTAACACGGTCATTTCAAGTGTTGATAGAGCGCGCCTGGCATCGCCGTTAGCAAATACGGCGATTTTTTTTAATAAATCGTCCTCTATTTGTATATTTTGTCCGCCAAAGCCTTTCGGTTCTGCCATCGCTCTTTTTAAAAGCGCGAATATTTCGTCTCCCGTTAAGGCTTGCAGCACAAAGACTTTGCAACGCGATAAAAGCGCGCCGTTTACTTCAAACGAAGGATTTTCCGTCGTCGCGCCGATTAAAATAATGCTGCCTTTTTCCACATAGGGCAAGAACGCGTCCTGTTGCGCCTTGTTAAATCTATGTATTTCGTCTACGAACACGATTGTGCGCTCGCCGTAAGTTCTAGCCCTTTCCGCGCCCTGCATTACTTCCCGTATCTCTTTTATTCCTCCCGTTACGGCGGAAAAAGGGACGAATTTCGCTTTGGTCATATTTGCGATAACAAGCGCAAGCGTAGTTTTCCCAACTCCGGGCGGTCCCCAAAAAATCATAGAGGACACGCTGTCTTCTTCTATCAGTCTTCTTAAAATTTTTCCTTTACCGATTAAGCGGCTCTGCCCCGCAACTTCGTCCAAAGTCTGCGGTCTCATTCTTGCCGCCAGCGGTTCGGGTACTGTTTTTTCACATAGCGATATGTTTTCCATATTATTTGCTCCGATAAAAAATTGGTAAAAACCGTACTTTTCTTTTTCTCTTTTTTTGTAAAAAAAGAGAAAAAGAAAAGTACCAAAAGAAAAAGAGAAAAAAACTTTAATAATAAAAAATAAAAATGTAACGAAAATGTAATGCGCAAATTTAGAATTTAAGTTTGGTAAAGTTTTTTCTTTCTCTTTTCTTTGTTACTTTCTTTTCTCTTTATTTTTTTCAAAAAAGAAAGAGAAAAGAAAGTAAGGTTTTAATCACAACACGCCGCGGAAAAAGTGACCCCTTGTTATATCCTTCGCGTTAAAAAGAGTCGCTTCCAGTTCTCTTGCGGCATCTTCCGTTAAATTTTCCGCTTTTTTGTGGGCTTCTACGATTTTATAAAGCGTTTTAGGCTCTTCATAGCGTCCGTCTATTCTGATACGCAGAGGAAGCTTTTTCAGTTCGCCGATATACGGGAGCATAGAGCGAATTTTAGCGTTTAAGACGTGCATTCTGCAATATTCGTCGGTTACTATGGGGAATTTTTCGCCCATTCTGTCCTTTAGGAAATATCGCTTTTTGCACGCGACGGCGCATTCTTTTTCGCCTCTGCCGCCTAAAAAAGTTCCTAAAGCGCAGTAGTTTGAGACCATAAGTTCCGCTCTGCCAAAGATTATCGCCTCGCATATAAGCGGGGCTTTTTTTACCAGCTTTTTTATCTGTTCAAGGGTAAGCTCTTCCGAGAGAGTCGCGCCAATCACGCCGCAACTCTTTAAAAATTCGAGAGTATACGAATTATACGCGATAAACGAAAAATCGGTTAAAAGGGGTAAAGTAGTTTCTGCTTTCGCTCTTAATATTTGACCGATGTTTTGCAAATAAACGCCGTGCGGCTTTATTTTGTCAAATAATCGCAAATATTTTGCGAAATGTTCTTCTTCGTCTGATTTTACAATGCGCGGCGAGGAAAAATAAATTTCGCGTCCGCGCCTTTTTGCAAAATCTGCGATTTTAACGTATTCGTCCTCATCAATAAATCTGTGGTTATAGGTTTCGCCGCCGAAGATTAAATCGTCCGCGCCCGCGTCTATCGCTGCTCTTGCACTCTCTAAATTATCTGCTCTCGCGATTAGTCGGCTTGTAAAATCAACATCTTGCTGATGAACGGTTTTTATATAAAAATTTTTCGTCACTCTGTTTGGCAGGCTAAACGCCGCGATGCGGTTGTTTTCCAGAGCCGCCGCCGCCTTCCTTCTCGCTTCGTTTATTTCAGAGACGGGAACCATAACTTCGCCTTTTATATTAACCGTTAAACTTTTCAGCAAAAACGCGGTATCGCCTAGTCTATTTAACTGTTTGTAGAGCGTTTCTTCCGTAAGCGGTCGATTTTTTGCGACTTCCGCTATAAAATCCGTTTTGCTCTCGCCTATATTGCCGAGATTATCCGTAAATTTAACCACAAGCGGCTCGCCTATCTTTGCGAAAACTTCCGCCGCCACCTCAATTCGCTTTACGTCTTCATAAGCATTTTTTGCCTCTTCCGTTAAACGGGCATCTCTCACTTTAAAAGCGCGGTCGTTAGGATGAATTTTCGCTTCAATATGAAATTTAACAACATCGCCCGCTTTCGCTTTTGAAATTTCTTGATTGTTAAC
>JAGBKP010000165.1 GCA_017635875.1 Selenomonadaceae bacterium
TTGCCGGCGACGATATGTTCTACGCCGTCCAAGAAACGAATAGCGTTTGCTTCCGTAAGTTCTGTACTTGTAGTGTAGCTATAGCTGAGAACGCTGTCCACGCCGTCTTTCACGCCGGTGAATATTTTAGCGTTTTTCGCATCATTACCTAACGCTATAGTATCGCCAACGCCGTTTGCGCCGCCCCAAATGGAGTCGTTCTTGCCGGTCGCCTGAAGGTACGCAGATTTATCCGCAACGCCGTTCACGAGGAAGCTCTTGCCCGCTTTGGAAGCTATGACTGTGGTTACGTTCTGGTATACGTTCACATCGCCCCAATGTTTCTCGCCGGTTTCGTTCGCAAGAACAACGGTTTTTTTGTTCGTGTCGCCGAGGTTGAGGGTGCCGCTCTCATCCGCGATAATGTAGCTGAAGTTGTCGAACTTCGTACCCACCGTGCTATCCAAGTCGGCTTTACCGACGAGAAGCGCGGAATAGGTGTCGTCGCTCGTGATGAGGTTTACGCCGAGTTGCTTGCCGGTATTGCCAGCGCTCGAGAAGATAGTCGCGCCGTTCGTGAACGTACTGCCCGCCGCGCCGACAGAAACATCCGCGTAACCGCCCGTGACTGTTCTAACGTTGAAGGTGTCGATAGCGCCCTTAAGGCTGATCGTGTTGCCCTTCGTGATATCGCCCTTGGATTCGAGCCAATACGTTACAGAGTCCTTGCCGTCCTCTGCGCCGAGAACAATAGTTTCGCGTCCGGTTTTGGAGAGCGTAATTGTGTCGTCGCCCTTTCCGCCACTGATTAGAACCTGGCTGGACGCGTTTACATTCTCCCCGATAAAGATCGTGTCCGCTCCTTTTCCGCCGAGAATCGAGACCGCGGAGTTCTTAACGCCGCCGTTCAAGCTGACCTGTATGCCGCCAGTAGTTTGCCCTTCACCGCTGAACACAATGGATTTGAACCCGGACAACTCGCTCGAGTCAACCGTGCTTGCGCTTGCGCCCCCGACCGTGACGAAAGCTTCGGAATCCGAACCTTTGAGGTTCAAAACGTTCGCTGCACTGTCTTTAGACGCAATCGAAATAACTTCGCCGGACGAGCCGGAAACCGACGCGCCATTGACATTAGAGGCACTGAGCAAGCTCACATTTCCGCGATCGCCCAAGAACGCGACATCGCCGATTGTCGCCGTATCTGACATGCTGATTTTGATAGTTTTGCTGTTTTCGAACTTGACGGACTGACCGCCGTCCGCACCGACCGTTAAACCTAACGTGTCGCCTTTAGTTTTGGCGAGGACTACATTGGTATTTTTCCCTAAATTTAATTTACCAATATTGTCCGAATAAATTCTCCAAGTATAGGAGTTGCCGCCCCCGAGAGTAGCCGAACCAGGCATGTATGCCACGCCGCTGGTTACCGAATCCCCGAAAACGACGAGGGCACCGCTCACAGAAGACCCGTCTATAGTACCCTTACCTAAACCGCCGCTTACTGTACCTGCATTAAACGAGGCGAAAGAGACGCCAGTACCGCCTAAAGCAGCGGATAAAGACACATTTCCCAAAGTGTACTCTTTACCTGATGCCGAGACGTTTTTTACCTCTACATCAGCAAACAACTGTAAATCAAAAATTAAATTCATAATTAAAAAATCCCTCCTGAATTTTGATAATAATACAGGCGAACAATAAAGATTCGCGAGAGTTCCGCCAAACCCGCGAAAAGCCCTTCGACCTGTATAGTTGACAGTATATCACCCCCCCCCGAAGCTTTGTCAAGCCCTTTTTTGAATTTTTTTTCAAATTTTGGGGGGCGGTTTTTTGCCTTTTTTTCTATTGCATTTTTATTGATAGTTTTTTTACAATATGATAGTATTTAAACCGTAGAATGGATATATCGGAGGGAATAATATGAAAAAACGCATATTTTTTTTATTGTGCTTCATTATGTGCGCATTATTTTCAACGACTTTTGCGGCGAATTTAAAAGCGGATTATCCGCTTGAGCAGATGTTAATATACGGCAGGCATCACCTTCGCGCACCGCTTAATATCGGAAAGGATTCCGTATTATATAAAATTACGACCCATACATGGAAAAAACACTCCGAAAAATCGGGCGAGTTATCGTCTAAAGGCGGCGAACTTGAGGTGTTGATGGGACAATATTTCAGAAAACGCCTTGAAGACGAAAAATTCATTCCCGAAAACTACGTTCCGAAACAAGGAGAAGTTCGCTTTTACGCAAATTCCGTCCAGCGCACGGCGGCTACCGCAAAATACTTTTCCGCAGGATTTCTCCCCGTTGCAAACGTTGAAACAGAGCATAAACCCATAAGCGGTAAAATGGATATTCCGTTTAATTTTCATTATAAAGACTTTCCTGCGGACATAGCCTTTAAAAACGGCGTAAAAAAAGAGATTGGCGCATTAAACGCAAATCTCTTGGCGGAAAATATGAAAGCGGAAGTCGCTCTCCTTGAAAACGTATTGGATTTTAAAAATTCGGCTTACGCAAAAGAGAACAATACGGAGTCTTTTCTTTTAAACGGCAAAGAATATTTCACCGTGGCGGTCGATACCGCCCTGCATTTAGGCGGCTCAATCCGCCCCGCTATGAGCGCGGCGGACGCGCTTGTGCTTGAATTTTTGGAATCAAGCGACAACAGCGAGTCTTTCGGAAAAAAACTTTCCTTTAGCGAGTGGCAAGACTTAGGCAGACTTAAAGAGCTTGGAGTTTACACCGTTTTCCATATTCCGACGCTCTCTAAAGAAGCGACAAAGCCTATGCTAAAACTTATGAAAGACGAATTTAGCGAAAAATCGCGAAAATTCACCTTCCTCTGCGGTCACGACCTACATATAGCCGCAACACTTTCAGCTTTGGGCGTCGAAGATTACAAAACCGTAAACGCCGTAGAATTCATGGTCCCGATAGGCGGAGCGTTAGTCATCGAAAAGCGCAGAGGCAAAGACGGCAGGGCGTATGCAAATCTGATGCTTATCTATCAAAGCGCGGAGCAAATACGAAACAAAAAATCTCTTTCGCTTGAAAATCCGCCTATGATTACGCCGTTAAGTTTAAAAGGCCTGCAAAAAAACAGCGACGGGCTTTATCTTTTCGACGATGTTATAAAAAGAATAACGGAAATTTGCGGCGAATAATTCACGGTCGTTTCATAAAATTTAAAGTCACTGCAGTAGTACTCCCTCCGTCACTTCGTGACACCTCCCTCAAAGAGGGAGGCAAGGCTTGCCCTCCTCTTTGAGGAGGGATGCCGCGAAGCGGCAGGGAGGAGCTTACGCTTCCTTGATTTTTATGAAACAGCCGCGCGAATAATTTGAAACTGTTGAATTTTTCGCTAAAATCCTATAAAATTCAGTTAACAATTCAACTTATTTCCGAATCAGCAAAAGCGCGTCTCCTATATTTCTTTCCTTGCCTGCGGACGGCGAATTTATAATCTCGCCGTTTATAACGAGTTCAGCGGACGCGCCGCCGTCAAAATTCATCGCGTCTGTCGCTCCGATGTCCAGAAACATTTCGGCAAATTCCTCAAGCGTTGCGCCTATGCTGTGTTTCGGCTGTCTGCCGTCCACCACCGCAAAAATATAATTTCCTTCGCGTGTTATGCCAAAACCCGCTCTTGGATTTCTTCCGACGCGAATATCTTTCGGAAATTCTTCTTCAAGCGCGGTGTTGTGAATTTGTCCGTCTTGCGCCAAACGCGGGCCTACTCCTAATATGTGCAAATCGCCGCTCCATTCTTCTCCGAGATTTTCAAAAATAATCGCCCTATCGCCCACTTGCGCGCCCTTGAACGCGTCTGTCGAAGTTCCGTGAACGCCTACGACCGCGCCGTTTTCGGGAATTAAAGTGTCGCCGTTTTGTATCGCCGTTATTTTACCGTCAACCACAACATAATTTGTAACGTATTCGTTTGTTTTTGTGCTGTCGCCGTAAAAACTGTTGTAAACCACGACGCCGTTTTCTCCGCACACCGCGTCTACGCCCGAAACCGGAAGCGTAACGTCGCCTAAAGTAACGTAGCCGTCGTAAGAAATTTTGCCGATATGCGCGGAGCCGTCCGGTCTTACGCCGAGAGCGGTGCGGTTGAAATAGGTGGTGCCTGCGGTTTTTCCGTTTATTCTGGTTACGCCCAAAATTTCGCCGTTAAGCGCAAAATAAGAAGAATTGACGGCGGCGACCGCGTTATGCTCCGCGGCTATTTTGGTTACGACGTCTCGCCCCGGCACTCTGTCTTTATCAAGAGCGGGCAAAAGCGAGTAATAATTTTTGTCCGCCTCCAAAAAATAAGCGGTAATGGGACCGTCTTTCTTCCATACTTTATACGTTTTCTCCGTAAGTCCGGGGGCGATTTCAACGGAAGTTATTTCGGGCTTATCGAGTTCTACTGCTTTTTCTTCTTTAATTTCCGCAGGAGTTTCCATAGGCGGCTCTGTCAAAATAGCGACGTTTTTTTCGGCAAAAGCGAAAGTCGGCGCGAAAACCGCGCTGAAAATTACAGTCAACACAAACACACACCCATAAAGTTGATTTTTTATATACATCGGTTTTCCTCCAAAATAAATTTTAAAA
>JAGBKP010000166.1 GCA_017635875.1 Selenomonadaceae bacterium
GATAACTCTGCCCCAGTTGGGATCTTCTCCGAAGAACGCCGTCTTGCAGAGCGGAGATTTTGCTATGCTCATAGCGACTGTTTTTGCGTCTTTGAAACTCTTTGCTCCCTCAACGTTTATCGTTAAGAATTTAGTCGCTCCTTCTCCGTCTGCGGCTATACGCTTTGAGAGTCCTTCGCAAATTGAAAGAAGTGTATTGTAAAAAACTTCATAATATGCGTTTTTCTCGGTTATGGCAGGATTTTTCGCCTCACCGTTTGCAAGAACGACAACCATATCGTTTGTGCTCATATCGCCGTCGACGGAAATCATATTGAAGGTGACTTCCGTGATGTTAGAGAGAGCCTCTTGCAAAAGCTCCTGCGAAATCGCCGCGTCTGTCGTAATAAACATAAGCATCGTCGCCATATTCGGCTGAATCATACCGGAACCTTTTGCCATCGCGCCGAAACGAACGGGAACGCCGCCGATATTTACTTCCGTCGCGCAGGTTTTCGTCTTTGTGTCCGTTGTTATAATCGCGCTCGCCGCGTTTTGTCCGCTTTCGTCGGAAAGTTCTTTTGCGGCGGCGTTTATGCCTTTTTCCATTTTATCCATAGGAAGCTGAACGCCGATAATGCCGGTAGATGCGACGATAACTTCGCTCTTGTCGCAATTAACCGCGTTTGCCGCGATTTCCGCCATTTTTTTCGCGTTGGCTAATCCTTCTTCGCCCGTACAAGCGTTGGCGCAACCCGCGTTCGCCACTATCGCGCGCGCGTTTTTGTTCGCTATTACGTCTTTAGAAACGTAAACCGGCGCAGCCGCCACTTGATTTGTGGTAAAAACTCCCGCCGCCGCGGCTTGGCTTTCGCTGTATACCAGAGCGATGTCAAGATTGCCGGTCTTTTTTATGCCGGCTTTCACGCCCGCCGCCTTAAATCCTTTTGGGAAAGTTACCCCTCTTTTTGCGTTTGTATCGCTAAACATATTTTTCCTCCAACTATTGCAAACATGGGGCTTTGCCCCATACCCCACAAGGGGAACTCGTCCCCCTTGACCCCCATTTTTATCTTTTTTATATTACGGGTACATCGGGACAACGTCAAGCCCTTCTTTTTCGTCTATTCCGAAAGCTATGTTAAAGTTTTGCACTGCTTGACCTGCCGCGCCTTTTACCAAATTGTCTATGGCGGAAAGCGCGATTACGCGGTTTGTCCTCTCGTCGATATGCCAAGCTATATCGCAGTAATTAGAGCCGCGCACGTCTTTGGTGGCGGGATAGCCGCCTCTGCCCAAAAGTCTTATAAAATATTCGTCGCCGTAAAGATTTTGATACGCGCTATCAACGTCTTCCGGCTTTACGTTTTCCTTTAAATTTGCGTAACAAGTCGCGAGTATTCCCCTTGACATAGGCACAAGGTGAGGCGTGAAATTAAGAGTTATGTTTTCGCCGCCTATTTCCGACAACGCCTGCTCGATTTCCGGCGTATGGCGATGATGCGCCACATTGTACGCTTTAAAGCTGTCGTAAAGCTCGGGGAGTAAATTCGCCTGTTTTGCGCCGCGTCCCGCGCCGGATACTCCCGATTTTGCGTCTATTATTATCGTATTTATATCCACCAAATGATTTTTAACAAGAGGCGCAAGCGCGAGAATACTCGCCGTTGTAAAGCAACCCGCGTTTCCGATTATTTTAGCGTCCTTAATCTTGTCGCGGTAAAGCTCCGCAAGCCCGTATACGCGCTTTGCGTCCTTATGCGTATGCTCTACGTTATACCATTTTTCGTAGACGGAAGTATCGTTGAAGCGATAATCCGCGCCAAGGTCAATTATTTTCGCGTCGGTATCCTGCAAAATTTTTCCCACTTTCATCGCGTGACCGTGAGGAAGGGCGATAAACACCGCGTCGCTGTCTTTGCCGATAGATTCGCTGTCCTTCATACTTTCAAGAGTCATATCGTAAATTCCGCGAAAATGCGGGTATAAATCTGAAATTTTCACGCCCGTATGGCTTTCGGACGTAATATGGCAAACTTCAACCTGCCTATGCCTATGTAAAATCGCCAAGAGTTCCGCGCCCGCGTAACCCGTCGCGCCTATAACGCTTACTTTCACTTTAATCACTCCCAATTGTCATCTATTTGCTATAATAAACCTTATTTTTCATTTTAACAAGAATTATTTTTTTCTTGCAAAAGTTATAACTTTGTGGTAGACTGCAAATGCTTTAAGAATTTGATAAGCG
Source organism: Selenomonadaceae bacterium (assembly GCA_017635875.1). Taxonomy (GTDB): domain Bacteria; phylum Bacillota; class Negativicutes; order Selenomonadales; family Selenomonadaceae; genus RGIG9201. Next base: position 2,228 of record JAGBKP010000166.1, read on the forward strand.
GGCGTAGTTTATCGGTAGAATGGCGGCTTCCCAAGCCTCAGAGGGCGGTTCGACTCCGCTCGCCCGCTCCATTCAGTTATTTCGGAGGCTGTTTTAGCCTCTTTTTTTGTTGATTAAAATTTTTATCTATAAATTTATATTTCACTATTTTTTACTTGTATTGACAAGGAAAGTGTTTAATTGTATCATAAAAACTGAAAATTGCGATATTTTTAGTAAAGGGAGCGTGAATAAAATGGAAAAACGTATGACATGGAAAGAAATTCAAGAAACATACCCGGACAAATGGGTTGGACTGACCGATATTGAGTGGGAAGAGCCGAAGAGTCCTAATATTGTATCTGCAATAGTAAAATATACCGATAAGACTTCAGACGAACTATACGATATGCAGTTTAAGGGGCAGGGGGTTTACACAGTATACACCACACCACAAACATTTCCCTACGGACAAGTTTTAATTTGGGGAGCGTGACGGAAATTGAAGCAAATGACATTTTTACTAAGCTCTCAATATCAGCGCCCCGTTATTGAAATTACGCTGAATAATTTTCATAAAATCATAGCCATGATAGATACCGGCGCGGTATATCCGATATGGATGGTAGGCGAAGAAAAGCTTGCTACTATCGGAGCGGTAAAGGTTAGGGACGCGATAGAGTTTGGCGGTATCGGCGGAATGACCGTCGGAGCGATTTATAAGCTTCCCATGCTTCAAATTGGCGACTTAATATACCCCAATATGGGGATTATAGCCCATAAGACCAATTTTCCCGTGCCTATCTTGCTGCCGGCTACCATGTTTAATAATCTAATATACGAGATAAACAACAAAACTCATCGCCTTTCCATAACTGTTCCCGATGACGAATCTAATGTAAGAAATCTCACTATCAAAGATGAAAACGGCAAGCTTCATATATTTTGTTCGTCTGCCGACACAAACGTCCCATAATAACAGCTCGTCAAAATATGCAAGCCCTTATTAAAAAATTTTGCACCTTATCGCGATTAAAACGAATTTTTAAAAGAAAGTAGGATAAGTTTACAAAAAAATCCACCTAAAAAAGGCGGATTTTTTTTTTTTGCGTATTCAATTCGAGAGTTCCTTTTTTAACAACCACACATAGAGATCGTTTATGTTAAGCTTTGCGGAGCGGCTCTTTTCCCACACCTCTGCCTCATAGAGCAAAATATCGTAATCTCCCGATAAATACGCTTCCAAATATGCGTCGCGATAAACCGTTATATCAAGAATAGACGCGTATCTTTCATAAAAAGTTTTAAGATTTCCCGTTAGAGAAGAGAGCAACACTTTGGGCTTATCCTCAAAAAATGCTTTAACCGTAGCGGTTGATACATATTCCCAATGTACTTGCTTAAGTTCAAACAATTCCCTTTCTGTCGTATGCAAATAGGCATGATTTTCCAAATTTGCCATAGCGACGGCTTTTCCGTCTTTTATAATGGGAATTTCATGCCTTAACCCTCCAAGAAAAGTTTGCGCTAATATGTGTTTTAATTTCTCCTCGTCTTCTTCATAATCAACCCTGATATTGCCCCATACGGGATAATTTGAGGCGGGAAAACTTGACGAAAAATTATGGGGCACCATAATTCCTACAAATTCCTCGTTTTCGCTTTCCACCACAAGGCTTTTTGCTCCTTCGTCAAAAGCGCGTATTATTTTTTCGGGTTTATGCACATCGCTTGCTTTCAGTCGCGTTATATTGTTTGTAATGCGTATGCGCCCTTCCATATTCTTTGAGGCAATCTCCATTAAAGCGCCGTATACGTTTAATATATGCCGCTTATTTATCGCGGGATATACGTCTTCGCCAAAAATCAGCAAATTTTCCGAAGACAAAGCTTCGTTTAAATTATCGTTTCTTAGCGGCATTAATTTTCTGCCGCAGTAAGGCAGAGCGGCAAAGAAGAAATCCTTCAAATTTTTGCTCGCCACAGACGATATAAAAACCTTTTTAAAATTTTTCAGCAATTCCCCTATCCAGCCTATATAAGACCCCCACTCCAGTTCAAACTGCGGCTCGGTATAATTGATATTTACTGCGGATATACGACCGTTATTAGTGATAGGAATCTCCATACATCCGGGGTAAACCGCAAATATTTCGTTTAAGACGTTTTGAACAGCCGCGGAATCTTCGGCTATTTCCTTTGGCACAGCGGGAAGAAGTCTTGCGTTAATTTGTCCCGTTTCCCATATTTTTGAAAAAGCGCGCCTGTCTATAGCGTTATCCGTGTATTTTCCGTTGTCGTCCACAATGTAGATATGTTGATAACCCATATCAAAAATCTTGATACAGGATATAATATTTACTTCATCCGCTTTCAGAGTCGGAACAAAGCCCTGCTTGGGACGGAATGTATTTTGATTAGTCATAGCGATGCTCCTTTTAGCGAATTTTACCGATATCGTCTGCAACATCATCTATGACGTAAGGCGCGGCTATTTCAGACTCCCACGCCGATAAATCGAAAAGGCGACCTTCAAGCGTAACGCTTTCCGTAATTGTAGAAGCAATATAACCCCAATCCTCGCCCAAGATTTCATCAAGTTTGCCGCTTAAATCGTCTATCGTGTACGAACCTAACTTGTAGTCTACATAATATAAATCATTATACTTAAGTTCTATATCAAGCACTATAAATTCGTCCAAATTTAAAGCGCGCGAGCACCCCCCCCCAGAGAAAAATCGGGTCTATGACGTTAAACGCCTCAATACGCCTTTCTTTAGTCATCTTTGCTCTGGCAATACGAACGGAAGCGCATTTACCGAAGGATTTAAAAGCGGTTAATACGGCATCTTTTTTTGCTGTAAAAGACGCTGTTTTTATAAAGCAAAGTACGGTTTTGTTTAGCTTGGAAACAAGTTTTTCATACCTGTTTTTTATAAGCTCTACTTTTTCATAGGGCATACCATAAGCGTAAAACGTTTCGTAAGGATTTGCCGGCGTATCTGTTTTTTTGTTTTCCTTTGAATCGGATTTTGTTTCGACTTTAAAAACGGTAGGAAAAATCTTAATAGGCGCGAGAAAATTCTCACATAAACTAAGAAGATACCCCACGCGGTGAGAGCCGCTTAATAAGCCTAACCCTCCGCTGTTGCCGGCAGCTACAATTAAGGAAAGCTCCGGATTATAACCCGAGTATGTAAGCGAAGTGAGAAGTTTAGCGTAACCTTTGTTTATTTTTCTGACATATTCAAGACCTGGAGAATTCATCGTAGCCGTATGATAATACATTTCTTCCCCGCGTCTCCAAGATTCCGTATCGAGCAATCGAGTTATAAGACCCAGATTTTTTGGACCTTTACTTCCCGGCATCATTAAATCCGCGGAATGTATATTGTGATATTCTCTGTTTTGCTTGTTTGGGGATTTACCTTCCGTTTCATATTTTTCTATCAGCTTGCCTATTGCCGGCTCTATCTGACTAAACTGGGTTTCAAGCCCCTCTTTTCGCATAATATCCCATAACTTGCCATACATTTCGTTTGAAACAGTAATTTCCAAAAAAATCGCCCCTATCTATGGATTATTCGAAAAATAAGTCCTAATTGTTTTCTGAAAAAATCATTTTCTGCCGAAAATCGCTTTTCGGATTAAATCGAAGGGAATCATAGTAAACGCCGCTGTAAACATTATACACTGTATTTGCCAAAATGAGCTTCGAGTTTTTTAAACATATACGTTAAAATAAAAGTCATAAAGAGATAGAACACGGCGGCTATTGCAAAAGGCGTCATATCAAATTCGCGTTGCACTATTGTGCGGGCGACTCTTAAAAGGTCGTTCATCGCCAAAATGTATATTAAAGACGTATCTTTTACAAGATTTATCGTTTCGTTGCTTATTGGCGGAAGAACTATTTTTATAACCTGCGGCAAGATAATAAGGCGCATCGTTTGCGGATATGTTAAACCCAAAGCTTTTGCCGCCTCAAATTGTCCTTTGGGGACGGCTAAAATGCCGGAGCGGAAAATCTCCGCAAAATACGCCGCGTAGTTTAGTATAAACGCCAAAAGAGCCGCGCCAAACCCCGGAAGAATTATTCCGACCATAGGAAGGGCAAAATATACGAATAAAAGCTGCAGCATAAGAGGCGTGCCGCGCATAAGCCAAACGTAAAATTCCATAACGGCTCGTATCGGTTTAAAAGGGCTGATGCGAAGTATCGCGGCAAGAAAGCCCAAAGGAAGCGACGCAAAAATGGTTATAAAAAAAAGATTAAGCGTAACTTTCGCGCCGTCAAGCATTAAAATCGCCGTATTCAAATGATTTTCCAAAACGATTTCCCCTTTAATGTTGAATTTGATTGAATCATTTTACTATAATATGTTTTAAATTGCAATTATACCAAAAAATTCAAAAAAATCGTGAAAAAAATTTGTTACTATTCACGGGGAGTTTTCGTTTTGTTACTCACTCCGCCCTTCGGGCACCTCCCTCAAAGAGGGAGGTGCGGGCTTGCCCTCCTCTTTGAGGAGGGATGCCGCGAAGCGGCAGGGAAGAGTTCAAGCGACTGTGAATAGTAACAAATTTTTATTTTTCACGATTATTTTCTATATTTAGTATTTCTTCCGCCGCGCCCATAATTCCTATTACAGCCGCGGGAAAAGTCAGCCCGCCTTGCAGATATGCGTTGTACGGAGAGCGCAAAGGTCCGTCCGCCGAAAGTTCTATGGACGCGCCCTGCACGAAAGTTCCCGCCGCCATTATAACTTTATCCTCATATCCCGGCATATCCCACGCTTCCGGCGCGGCGAACGAATCCACCGGAGAATATTTTTGTATGCCTCTGCAAAACGCTTTTAATTTTTCGGGGGTTTTAAGCTCTATCGCTTGAATTATATCCCCTCTTGTTTCTTCTTTTTTAGGTAAAGTTTTATACCCCAATTTTTCAAAAAGCCCCGCCGCAAATATCGCGCCTTTTATCGCCTCCGCGACGATGTGAGGGGCAATAAACAATCCTTGAAAGAAAAGCCTGTTGCCGATTAAACTTGCGCCGAGTTCGTCCCCCATACCGGGCGCGGTGAGGCGATAGGCGGAAAGCTCCACCAATTCGTCTTTTCCGACGATATATCCGCCCGTAGGCGCAATGCCGCCGCCTAAATTTTTTATAAGCGAGCCTGCGACAATATCCGCGCCCGCCTCCGTCGGCTCTTTTTCCTCCACAAATTCACCGTAGCAGTTATCTACAAAAACTATGGTATCGGGCGAATATTTTTTTATCTCCGAAGAAATTTCTTCAATATCTTTTATCATAAGCGGCTTTCTGTCGCTATATCCTCTGGAGCGTTGCAAAAGCGCCATTTTGGGCTTGGACTTCACTATATTTTTTATCCCCGCAAAATCAACTTTGCCGTCAATAAGCGCGAGTTCGTCGTAAAGAACGCCAAATTCTTTTAAAGAGCCTTTGCTTTTAATGCTGTGACCTATTACGGTCTGCATAGTGTCGTACGGCGCGCCTGTTATGCTCACGAGTTTATCGCCGGGACGCAAAACGCCGAATAAAACCGTAGCAAGAGCGTGAGTGCCGGAAACAAAGTTAGGGCGGACGAGAGCGCGCTCCGCGCGAAAAATTTTTGCACAGACTTCTTCAAGTTTACTTCTCCCAATGTCGCCGTACGCGTAGCCGGAGCTTATGCCAAAATGAGCCTCCGACACTTTTGCCTCGCGAAAGCTATCAAGAACTTTTAAAGTGTTTTTTTCCGCGATACTCTCTACCC
>JAGBKP010000167.1 GCA_017635875.1 Selenomonadaceae bacterium
CGCAATTTTTTTCATAGCAAACCTCGCATTTTTAAACTAATTCTTTACTTTTTTCTTTTCTCTCTTTCTTTTGAAAAAGAAAGAGAGAAAAGAAAAAAGTAACAAAAAAGAAAAGAGAGAAAGAAAACTTTACTAAATTCTATTGATTAGTTTGTTTTATATTGTTTTTATTAAAATTCTTTTTCTTTTTTTCTTTTGGTACTTTTCTTTTTTTCTTTTTCTTATAAGAAAAAGAAAAAAAGAAAAGTACGGTTTTAAAACAAAAAAATGCGAGGTTTGCTATGAAAAAGATTGCGCTTTTAGGCTCTACGGGTTCTATTGGTACGCAGACCCTTGACGTTATACGAAAAAACGGGGATAAATTTGAAGCCGTTGCGCTTGTGGCAAATAACAGCTACGAAAAACTTTACGAGCAAATTTGCGAGTTTTCGCCAAAATACGCGGTTATTGTAAATAAAAACGCTTATGATAAATTAAAAGAGCGGGATTTAGGCAAAACCGAGCTTTTAACGGGTGAAGATGCTATAGCGGATGTCGCGAGTTTAGAAGAAGTCGATGTTGTCCTAACAGCTATGGTTGGTTTTAGCGGACTTGTCCCCACTATTCGCGCAATCAAAGCGAAAAAGACCATCGCTCTTGCAAACAAGGAAACGCTCGTCGTAGCCGGCGAACTTATTATGAAACTAGCCAAGGAATACGGCGCGCCGATACTTCCCGTGGATAGCGAACACTCCGCTTTTTTCCAATGTCTTAACGGCGAAAACGGAAACGAGGTTGAAAGACTTTTGCTCACCGCTTCCGGCGGACCTTTCCGCGGCAAGAAAGAAAGCGAACTTAAAAACGTAAGCGTTAAAGACGTTTTGGCGCATCCAACTTGGAATATGGGCGCAAAAATAACGGTTGATTCCGCAACTTTAGTGAACAAGGGTTTTGAGGCGATAGAGGCGAAATGGCTCTACGACGTTGATTTTGATAAAATCGAAGTCGTCGTGCACCCCGAAAGCGTAATACATTCCATGGTTGAGTTTACCGACGGCGCGATTATGGCAGAGCTTGGAATGCCGGATATGCGTATTCCAATTCAATACGCGCTCTCATATCCGAAAAGAATAGTTTCGGATTTTCCGCGCCTCGATTTTTTCAAACTTCAGTCTTTGCATTTTGAAAAGCCGGATATGAAAACTTTTAAAGGACTAAAGCTTGCGATAGAGGCGGGCAAAACGGGCGGCAGCGCGCCCTGCGTTTTTAACGCGGCAAACGAAGTCGCCGTCGACGCGTTTTTAAACAATAAAATTTCTTTTTTGAATATTTATTCCATAATAGAAAAGACGCTTGCGGCGAGAAAATTTATTTATAATCCCGATTTGGAAACTTTAATAAACGAAGATAAATTAGCAAGAGAATTTACGGAAAAAATTATGGGAGATTTTTAGGGATGTCCGATAAAAAAATGACCCCCGTCCTAAAATGGGCGGGAGGAAAAACTCAATTATTAGAACAAATTAAAGAAAATATGCCGACTGAATACAATCGTTATTACGAGCCGTTTATCGGCGGCGCGGCAGTGCTTTTTGGAGTTTTGCCATTGCAAGCGTTTATCAATGATGTAAATGAACAACTTATCAATTTATATACACAATTAAAAAACGCTGTTGAAACCGTTATTGAAAAAATAAACGAAATGGACGCTATACCGTGCGATAAAGAATTATATTACGCTCTTCGTGAAAAGTATAATCATAAAATTTCAAATCGCGCATTTGACGAGGAGTGCGCCGCTCTGATGATATGGATTAACAAGCATTGTTTCAACGGACTTTATCGCGTCAACAGCAAAGGTCTTTTTAATGTCCCGTACAATAATAAAGTCAACGGAAAATCTATCAATGAAGAAAATTTAATATTTATTTCAGACTATTTAAGAAAAACGGATATAAAAATTACTTGCCTTGATTTTGAAAAAGCCTGTGAAAATGTCGAAAAAGGAGATTTTGTTTACTTTGACAGTCCGTATGTGCCGAAAAGTACAACGGCTTCGTTTACGGATTATACAATGAGAGGATTTACGCTTAATGATCACGAGCGTTTATCTGCTTTATTTAAGCATTTAGACAAAATAGGCGCAAAGGTTATGCTGTCAAATAATGATGTTCCTTTAGTTCGTGAATTATATGTGGGATATAAGATACAGTCTGTTGATGTTAAACGCATGATTAACTGCAACGCAAAAAAGAGAACAGAAAAGGAAGAAGGTTTGGCGGCATAAAATGAATTTGCAAATGGACATAAATTCTGCCACAAAATATAAAAGCAACTCCCAAAAGGCAAGAGTAATCACAGAACAATGGGTTACGGAAAATATGTTTTGCCCTAGATGTGGAAATGAACAAATTTCTCATTTTGAAAACAATCGTCCCGTTGCCGATTTTTTCTGTCCTAATTGTGATAATCAATACGAATTAAAGAGTATAAGCGGAGCACATTTAGCGAAAGTAAACGACGGCGCATATTCTACGATGATTGACAGAATTATGAGTATGAATAATCCTGATTTCTTTTTTATGTCTTATCTAAAACCAAATTGGATAGTCCATAATTTCTTTTTCGTACCGAAGCATTTTTTCACGCCAAGTATAATTTCTAAAAGAAAACCATTGTCCCCAAATGCCCGAAGAGCAGGTTGGACTGGTTGTCATATTCTACTCGAAGAAATCCCGCAAAATGGCAGAATATCCATTATTGAAAATGGACATGTTACGCCAAAGAAAGATATTGTGAAAAAGGTGTCCATAGCCAATGCGCTGTTTGTTGCAGATATAAACAATCGTGGCTGGCTGTTTGATGTGCTTTTATGTGTTGAAAAATTAAAAAATGAATTTACATTGGAAGAAATGTATAGTTTTGATAACGAATTGTCTAAATTACACCCATCAAATAATAACATACGACCAAAAATCAGACAACAACTTCAAATTTTGCGAGATAAGGGAATTGTTGAATTTACTTCACGAGGGAAGTATAGAAAGGTTGTGTAATTTTATATGAAATACAAAATAATTGTTGAAGAAGTAATTTCAGATGAATTCAATATTGAGGCAGATTCAGAAAAAGAAGCCATCAATAAAGCAATAAAAATGTATAAATTAGGAGATATAGTCATTGCTCCCGGAAATTTAGAACATAAACAACTTGCGATTGTTAAATCAGACAGTCATAAATTAGAGTGGATTGAATTTTAACTCGAACGGTCGTAAAAATCGCGGCGGTCATCAAATGGAAAATCTTGTGGAAGCATATTTAAAAAAGGCTACAGTTGATTATTACAAAGAAATGTATTTGACTGATATTGAAAGCAAGTGGAGCGTAGACCTTTCAGCGATTTCTGCGGAAGGAACATCTACAAAACGTTGTGATTTTGCAGTAAAAACCACAGACAATATCTATGTTATAGAAACCAATTTTTATACAAGCGGCGGTTCAAAATTAAACGAAACCGCCCGCAGTTATAAAATGATAGCCGAAGAATCAAGGTCAATATCAAATTTCACATTTGTGTGGATTACGGACGGAGGTGGATGGATTAGCGCAAGGCGAAACTTGGAAGAAACTTTCAATGTTTTAGACGATATGTACAATATCGCCGATATTGAAAACGGTGTTTTTAAGCATTTATTTAAATAATATGTTAAAGTTTTCTTACTTTCTTTTTCTCTTTTCTTTTTTGAAAAAAAGAAAAGAGAAAAAGAAAGTAACAAAGAAAAAGAGAAAAGAAAAAACTTTAATATAAAAAAATTAAAATATCTAGAAATATACTATCTACTAAAAACATATTATTACAGGTGAAACATTTTGGAAATTTCCGCAATTTTTTATGTTTGTATTATCGCTTTATCGGTTATGGGCGCAGTAGCTTATCTTTACTTTATCGTCAAAAAAAATAACGAGGATTTTTCACGCGCGGAGCGTATGCTTTTATTCTCTTTTCCGCTTTCTTTTGTTATCGGAAGAATAGGATACGCCTTGTTAAATTTTGAAGAATTCAGAGGAAATTTAGTAGGTTTTTTTCTCTTTTGGGAAGGCGGAGTTAATCTTCCTGTTGCGCTTATTTCTTTTTTTGTTTTAATGTTTGCGTACTCTGAAGTTCATGCTTTAAAAGCCGTTCTTTGGTGGGATATTTTTATAATTCCGCTGATATTTGCGGCGGCTCTTCACACGCTTTTATTATATTTTTTTTACGATGCGGCGAGCAATTTTTTTATAATTTCTTCCGACGCCGTTGTGCTTTTGCCTATCGGTTTTACGGAAGGGGAATTTTTACAGACTCCCGCTCTTTTTGAAGGCATTCTTACGCTTATTCTTGCTCTCTTTTTAACGCGAATGAATAAATATGACAGCGGCGCAATTTTCTTTTTCGGCGCGTCGGCGTTCTTCTTTATACGATTTGTTTTGACTTTTTTTTACGTGGTGTCCGTACCTCTCGTTTTTAGTTTCTCTCATATATTTTTGCTTGTTGTTTCTGTTATATTCTTCGCTTTATTCTTCTTTACGATAAAAACTCAAGGCAGGTAACAATGAAATATATTTTTCGACTTTTTTTAATAATATTTTCTTTTGTTTTAATATTTGAAAACATCGGTTTTTTAAAACCGTATAAAGCGGCGGACAGCGAAAACGGAATTAAAATAACGGTCTTAAATTATCATAAAATAGACGATATGAATATTTCTCTTTCCATTCCGCCCAAAGAATTTGACGCGCAGATGAAATATCTAAAAGACAACAATTACCACACAATTACGCCGGACGAACTTTACGCCGCGCTTGAAGGCGTGGGCGAACTTCCCGAAAATCCCGTTTTAATCACTTTTGACGACGGCTACGCGGATAATTATACGAACGCTTATCCTATACTTAAGAAATACGGTTTCAAAGCGACGATTTTTGTCATATCCGATTTTGTGGATAAAATGGAGCATTATTTTACTTGGGACGAAGCCAGAGAAATGGCAAAAAACGGCATAACAATCGCGTCTCACACGGTAGACCATCGCTCTATGACGGATTTAACGAATGAGCAACTGAAAAAAGAATTGGTTGACTCAAAGAAGAAAATCGAAGAAGAAATGGGATATGAGGTTAATTATATCGCTTACCCAACGGGAACATATAATCTGCATATAGCGGAACTTGTGAGAAGCGCGGGATATAAGGCGGCGTTTACCATAAAATACGGCAACGTGGATTTGGCGAGCAATGTTTACGCGCTTGAACGCGTGCCGATTTTTCACACGGAAGACACTCATAAATCCTTTTTGGAGCGTATGCGTTACGCGCCTATCTTTGAAAGTTTCGGTTGGATAAAGAATTAGGGGGAAATGTTTTGTACGAGGAGAAAGTTTTAGCTCTTAATCGCTTGGCATATCAAGTGGAATACGGAGTGCGTTCAAAAAAAGCGGAATCCGACGATTTAAGCCCTATTTTTCGCCTTATCGACGGAATTATAAATCTAGGGCTTATTTTACGCGCCAGCGACGTACATATTATGCCACTTTCAACGAAAGCGCGCCTTCGATACAGAATCGACGGCGCGCTTTTTATGCCCGAAATAAACATTACGACTTCGGTTTTAAATCAAATGGTCGCGCGAATAAAAGTCCTCGCTCATATTAAAACGGCGGCTGTAGGTACGGCCTTGGACGGTCATATCGCTCATAACTTTAACGGGCGGCCAATAGATATTCGTGTCGCGATTATGCCCGTAAAATTCGGAGAAAGCGTTGTGCTTCGCATTATGAACGCGGAGAGGAGCCTAAAAACGATAGAAGAACTCGGATTTTCCGCACAGCTTCAAGAAACGCTGAAAGAAATCGCGCATAGACCTTCGGGGATGCTTATAGTATCGGGACCTATGAATTCGGGTAAAACCACCTCGCTTTACGCGGTTCTAAAGGAGATAAATTCGCCCACGAAAAACATTATGACTATCGAAGACCCCGTTGAAGGCGTAATCGAAGGCATAAACCAAATAGCCGTAAACGAGGAGGCAAATCTTGACTTTGCAAAAGGATTAAGAGCAATATTAAGAATGGACGTAAACGCCATAATGGTGGGCGAAATACGCGACGAAGAAACGGCAAGAATCGCGATACGCGCGGCATTAACGGGACACCTCCTCCTTACCACGCTGCACGCAAACGACAGCGTAAGCGCGCTTTTTCGCCTGCGCGAAATGGGCGCGCCTCCGTATTTAATAGCGGCTACATTGTCGGGGATTATTTCGCAGCGTCTTGTGCGCAAAATTTGCCCGAAGTGCAAAGAGGAATATATTATCAATTCAAACAGAGAGAAATTTTTTTACGACGAAAGGAAAATAAGAGTCGGCGACGTTTTTTACAGGGGACGGGGGTGCGATTTTTGCCATAATTCGGGATATTACGGCAGAACGCCCATTCACGAAATACTCCTGCCGAACGAAGAATTAAGAAACGAAATTTTAGAGCTTGCGAGAATTGACGAAGTTAGAAATATCGCGAAAAAGGCAGGTTTTAAAACAATGCTTGACGACGCTCTTGATAAAGCTAAAGCAGGCATTACAACGCTTGACGAGATAGGGAGAACGCTCTATGGAGACTAAAGCTGCAAAATATCTTGAAACCGCGATAAAAGAAAACGCCTCCGATATATATTTAACGGGAGGACAGCGACCGTTTTTAAGAATAGACGGCATAATGCGCCCTATATGCGAAGAAGTTTTAAAAGACGAAGAAGTAAATTTATTCTTAAACGAGATTACAAAAACAAGGCAAATAGAAATTTTGCGCAAAGAAGGCGCGGCGGATTTTTCGTATGAGTTAAACGGGCGCAGATTTCGCGGCAACGCGTATTTACGGCAGGGAAAAATCGCGATAGCGTTAAGACTTTTGGCAAATAGATTTTTCACCGTCGAAGAAACGGGACTTTCAAAGGTTTTCCCCGAACTCTTAAAACTAAAGAACGGACTCGTATTGGTTACGGGAAAAGTAGGTTCCGGCAAAACCACAACAATAGCGACTTTTTTGGAAACAATCAACGCCTCGCGAGGCGCGCATATCGTAACACTTGAAGACCCTATAGAATATGTTTACGAGCCTAAAAAATCATTCATAAGCCAAAGGGAATACGGCGCGGATTTCTTTAACTTCGCAGACGGTTTAAAACACGCGCTCCGCGAAATGCCGGACATTATCTTGGTAGGCGAAATAAGGGACCGCGAAACGATGCGCGCCGCGCTTATGGCGTCCGAAACGGGAATACTGGTATTAGGCACCCTTCACACGAAAAGCGCAAGCGAAACGGCGTTAAGAGTCGAGGGAATGTTTGACAAGTCGGAGCAAGAATTTATCCGCGCGGAATTTGCAGAAGCCGTAAGCGCGATAATTTCAGAGGAACTTATCCCATCTGCAAACGGCGGACGCGTCGCTCTGGCGGAAATTTTGCTTAAAACCTCCGCCGCGAAAAATTTAATTCGGCAGGGAAAATATTCTCAACTTCCTTCCGTAATGTTAAGCGGAAAAAACATAGGAATGGAAACAAAAGAATCCGCCCTTGAGCGTCTTTTTCGCGAAGGAAAAATCACAAAAGAAACTTTTGATAAATATAAAGAGGGATTATAATTGCTGTATTCTTATAAAGCAATAAATACGAGCGGAACTATTGAAGAAGGCGCGCTTGAGGCGAGCGATAAACGCGAGGCGGCGCGAGTTTTAGTCACGCAGGGTTTGAAACTTCTTCATTTGGAAGAAGAAAAAGAAAGCGCGATAAAAAAAATAAAACGCAAAATTTTAACGCGGCCGATTGACGATAAAACAGTCGCGCTTTTTTGCAGACAACTTTCCGTTTTGCTTGAAACCGAGCCTTTGCATAAAATACTTTTTATTTTGGAAGAAGAATGTAAAAATAACGCGTACGCGCGCGTTTTAAGAGAAATAAGAAACGACGTGGAAGAAGGGAAACCTTTTTACAAAGCGCTTGCAAAACACGACGAAAGTTTTGCAAAAAGTACGGTGAGTTTGATACGCGCGGGAGAAGAAAGCGGCGAGTTAAGAGAAACGCTTGAAAGGCTTGCAAATTATCTCGAAAAAATCGCCGACGCGAAAGAAAAATTTAAAGGCGCGATGATTTATCCGACGCTTTTATTATGCGTAACTTTCGGTTTGATTTTTCTTATGTTCTCTTTCGTAATTCCTACTTTTGCTACCCTGTTTCAAAGTATGAACGCAGAGCTTCCCGCACTTACAAAAGCGGTTATAGAGCTTGGCGATTTTGTTTCAAGAAACGGCATTTTTATTTTGTTGTGTTTTATTTTTATATGTTTAATTTTTCTGTATTTATTGCAGTATGAAAATTTTAAATATCAACTTGATAAACTGATGTTGCGTTTGCCGATATGGGGAGATTTTACGCGGCACTCCGCGTGGCAAAAAATATGCGTTACGCTCGCTATGCTTATTCGCGGCGGTTTTAGTTTGGACAAAGCGTTAGAAGCTACCAAAGACGTTTCGGACAATTTAGTGATAAAAAATTTTTTATACGGCGCAAGCAAAAAATTTACGGAAGGATACTCGCTAACGGCTGCGTTTAGGGATTTTAGGGATATTCCGAGCGTTCATTTTCAGCTTATAACGGCAGGGGAAAAATCCGGAAGATTGGAAGAAGTTTTATTAAAAGCGGCGGAATTTTCGGATAAGGAAACCGGTTATATTTTAAAAAAATTTGAAAGTTTAACCGCCCCTGTATTAACTCTTATAGTAGGAGGAATTGTGCTTCTTTTTGTGCTTTCCGTCGCACTTCCGATATTTAGTTTAACCGAGATTTTTTAGGAGTAGTTTTATGCAAATAGGCGAAAGATTATTAAAAATTACAAGTTTTGTAAATCAAAACGCGAAAGTTGCGGATATTGGTACTGACCACGCAAAAATCCCTATATATTTAACGCAAAAAAATATAATTTCTTACGCGATAGCAAGCGATAAAAACGAAAATCCTTTACAATTTGCAAAAGAAAATATACGGCGTTTCGGAGTGAAAAAAAACATTGACATTCGTTTGGGAGACGGTTTAAAATCGTTAAAAAAAGGCGAAGTCGATACCATAATAATCGCAGGAATGGGAGGCGGACTTATAACTAAAATTTTGTCGGACGCGCCGAATATTTTAAAAGAAATTTCACAGCTAATCTTACAACCTATGAGCGAGGGAAATATTCTGCGAAGTTGGTTAATGGAAAATAAATTTTTAATAGAAGACGAAGTTTTGGTTAAAGAAGACGGTAAAATTTACGAAATAATATCCGCGGTTCACGGAAATATGAAAAAGTTAAACGATGCGGAGCTTATGTTCGGAAATATCATTTTGCAAAACAAGAACGAACTTTTAAAAGAGAGAATAAATTCGGAAATTTTTAAAGAAAAACGAAAAATTATCGGTATGGAAAAAAGTCAAAAAGCGATGAACGCAAAAGAATATAATTTTGCAAAAAATAAATTAAAATCATTGGAGGAATTGTTATGGTAAAAGTAGCCGAAGTTATGGGAGTAATGGAAGAAATCGCGCCAAAAAAACTTGCGGAGCATTGGGATAATCCGGGGCTTTTGGTGGGGAGTCCGAATAATGAAATCGATAAAATTTTAGTGGCGCTGGACGCAGACGAAAGAGTTATAGATAAAGCGATAGAGATAGACGCAAAACTCATAGTGACGCATCATCCTCTGATTTTTAAACCGTTAAAAAACATAAGATGCGATTTACCGAACGGCGCAAAATTATTTAAACTTATAGCGCATAATATTTCTGTTTTTTCGGCGCATACAAATTTAGACAGCGCAAAGGACGGCGTAAACGATATTTTAGCGAAAAAACTGGAGCTTATAAATTCAGAGCCACTAACGACAAACGAAAACGGCGAGGCAAGTTTAGGCAGAATAGGGCATTTGGAAAATGAAATTTCAACTGATGAATTTATAAAAAAAGTGAAAAAAATTTTAAATTTGCCGTTTGTAAAAACTGTAAAAAGCGAAAAAAACAAAACGATAAAAAAAGTGGCGTTATGCGGGGGAAGCGGCGCGGAATTTATAGACAGAGCCGCATTTTTGGGAGCAGACGTTTACGTTACGGGCGACGTAAAATATCATGACGGACAAAGAGCAAAATCGCTTGATATAAACGTAATAGACGCGGGGCATTTTGCAACGGAATATCCGATAGTGAAAGAACTTGCAAACAGATTAAAAGACGCTTTTTCAAAAAAAGACGTTGAAATTATAGCAGACGTTGAGGGAAAAGATGTGTTTGATATAATATAAGAAAAAATGAAAAGAGAGGTTTTGAATTGTGAAATGAAATAAAAAAAGGATTATTTCAAAATATATAGAATATAAAGAATATATTAAATTTACGAAAAATTCAAGGAGGGCTTGGGATGAAGATATATGAAACCGAAAACATCAGAAATATCGCCGTAATGGGGCACGGGAAAACGGGAAAGACTTCTCTTTTGGAGGCTTGCCTTTTCAACGCGGGCGCGACTAAGCGTCTCGGAAAAGTCGACGACGGCACAGGCGCCCTTGATTATACCGATGAAGAAAACCGCCGCAAGATGTCTATAGTAACTTCTCTTGCCGTTTCCGAATGGAAGGATTATAAACTGAATTTCATAGACACACCCGGTTATCCCGATTTTGTCGGCGACGTAAGGGGCGCGGCGACGGCTGCGGACGCCGCGCTTATTCTCATTTCCGCGCCGAGCGGCATTGAAGTGGAAACCGAAAAAGCGTGGACACTCACGGAAGAATTAAACCTTCCCCGCGCGTTTTTCATAAACAAAATGGACAGAGAACACGCGGATTTTGACGGCGTGGTTGAAGAACTTCGCGTGCGTTTCGGCGCGGGCGTTGTCCCCGTTCAGCTTCCGATAGGTAAAGAGGAAACTTTCCAAGGCGTTGCGGATTTGATTTCTCTCCGTATGAAAATCGTGCGCCACGAGGAGGACGAACTCCCCGATTATATCGCGACGGAAGTCGAAGAGGCACGTCAAAAACTAATCGAAGCCGTCGCGGAATTTAACAACGAGCTTTTGGAAAAATATCTCGAAGGCGAAGAAATTCCCGAAGCGGACGTAGCCGCGGCTCTTGTGGAAGGTATACAAGCAGGCAAAATTTTCCCCGTATTTTGCGGCTCCGCGCTTAAAAATGCGGGCGTAAAGAAACTTATGGACGGCATTGTCGAATATCTCCCCGCGCCAAACTACCGCGCAGCTATCGGAACAAATCCGAAAGACGACGACTTAATCGAAAGAAACATCGGCGACCCGTTCTCTGCGCAAGTGTTTAAAACGATAGTAGACCCGTTTGTCGGCAGGCTCTCGTTTATCCGCGTATTTTCAGGCTCTATAAAGGGCGACGCGACGTATCAAAACACGACGAAAGAAAAATCCGAACGCCTAAGCGGCGTCTTTACGATGATTGGCAAGCAACAAATTCCGCTTTCAACCGCGAACGCCGGCGATATTGTTGTTGCGGCAAAGCTTGCGGAGACTGCGACAGGCGACACGCTTTCGGATAAAAATTCGCCCATTCGCTACGAGCCGATTACTTACCCCGAAGCAATGCTCTCTATGGCGGTTTACGCGAAGAAAAAGGGCGAGGAGGATAAAGTCTTTGCCGCGCTCCAAAAAGAGTGCGAAGAAGACCCCGCTCTTATCCTTAAAAAAGTTAAAGAAACACGCGAAACGATAATAAACGGCATAGGCGAAGTGCAGCTTGAAATTTTGGCGGAGAAGATAAAGCGCAAATTCTCTGCGGAAATGGAATTAAGACAACCGAAAATCGCTTATCGCGAAACCATTCGTAAAAGTGTCAAAGCGGAAGGCAAGCACAAAAAGCAGAGCGGCGGTCACGGTCAATACGGTCATGTTTGGCTTGAGATTTCGCCAAACGCGGCGGGCGAGGGAAATACTTTCAGCGAAAGCATCTTTGGCGGAAGCGTTCCACGTCAATATATCCCCGCCGTTGAAAAGGGTACTGCGGAAACTTTAGCCGCAGGAATTTTAGCGGGTTATCCCGTTGTGGACGTAAAAGTAAATCTATTCGACGGCTCTTATCATACGGTGGATTCGTCCGAAGCCGCGTTTAAGACAGCGACCGCAATCGCGCTTAAAAAGGGCGTAATGGAGGCAAATCCCGCGCTGTTAGAGCCGATAGCTGAAATTACCGTTCGTGCGCCGGAGTATTATATGGGCGACGTTATGGGAAAATTAAGCTCCAAACGCGGAAAAATTTTAGGCACGGAGAGCGTAGGCAAAGATTTCAGCGAGGTTAAAGCGTTTATCCCCGTAGCGGAGACTTACAAATACGCGACGGATTTACGCTCGCAAACGCAAGGGCGCGGCTCGTATTCCTTAAGAATAGACCATTACGAGGTTGTGCCGGAAAAGATAGCGGAAAAAATAATAGCGGATTCTAAAAAAGAATAAAACAAAAAAGCGTCCTTTCGGACGCTTTTTCCAGTTTGTAGACTTATCTACTTTCTTTTTCTTCTTTCTTTTTTGAAAAAAAGAAAGAAGAAAAAGAAAGTAGCAAAGAAAAAGAAGAAAGAAAAAACTTTACTAAACTCTATTGATTAGTTTTTGCTCTATTGCTTTGTGATTTTTAGTTTTGTCTACAGTCTGAAAAAAGCGTCCCTTCGGACGCTTTTTCAACTTCAACACACCAAAACGCCGTCGTCATAAAGTTCGTGGGGAGAAATGTCAGAGCCGTTTGCCCATTCTACTGTATATTCGTTTACAAATACGCTTTTAAAAATGGAAGCGTCTTTCAGCGGCGCATAAAAAGGCATAGACAAATACGGCAAAACGTCAAAGATTTTTTTCTCTCCCGTTGAAAATGTCAGCAATAATTTATAATCCGTCAACGGTTTCACTTTTATAGGTCGCATCATAAAAAACTCCTATTTAAGTCATCTAGCGGTTTTTTTATTACTCTGTTTTCTATCCATTCCACAATATCTGCCGGATTTGCCTTATCATCTGCAACAGCTATGGAAAGCGAAACAATATCTTCTTGAGTGTATTCGATTTCAATATCGTTTATGATTAGATACACAAGCATTGCATGAATGGCAATGCGTTTATTGCCGTCAATAAAGCCGTGATTTTTGTTAAGCCCATAAAGCAACTGTGCGGCTTTTTCAAAAATAGTCGGATATAACAAAGCTGAGATGTCCCCCACTTCTAAAGTGGGGGTGTCAATCGGAGGAATGGGGGGGGAGTCTAAATCTCCCTCCTCCCGCACGCTTTGTTGAAATGCTGACGAATGAAATTATTTTTTCTAACGAAAAAATAATACGGATTTACGGCATTTTAAATCTTGACCGCCGAATGTTTGGAAAGGAGCGTTTACTGCGGATTCCAGTAAATTCATATCACGTATTCCTTTAACCGCAGGACACAGCGGATTATTTTCCAATTCCGTATGCAATTTCAAGATGTCTTTTAAAACCAAGTCAATTTGAATCCGAACGGTGTTCACGGCATTTTCGACAACCTTTCATACGCATCTTTATTGCGTTCCAACAGCATAGCAGAAACTTTTTCGATTTTTTTAGCAATCTCGGGACTGTTTTCGCTTGTTTTAATGATTACGCGTTTTTTAACTGTTACGCGCTTGGCATTGATTTTTTTGTTTACTTTTGCCATAAACACACCACCTTATTTTTCCTTCATTATACCACACGCGCAAGCAAAATTCCAACAAAAAAGCGTCCTTTCGGACGCTTTTTCATTATCTCTTCATATTTATAACGGTTTCAAGCATTTCGTCGCCTACTGTGACTATTTTGGAGTTGGATTGGAATCCGCGCTGGGTTACTATCATATCCGCGAACTCGTTCGCTACGTCTACGTTGCTCATCTCAAGCGCGCTCGGCGTAATCGTGACGCCTAAATCGCTCGCTGTCTTGATGTTCGCCGTGCCGGAGTTGTTGGACTCTTGATAAAGGCTGTTGCCCGTTTTCGTTAAGCCCGTCGCGTTGGTGAACTGCGCCACCGCCACTTGCGCCTCCGCCTGACGCACGCCGTTGGTGTATACGCCCGTGATAACGCCCGACGAATCTATTTGAATTTCTTTAAGCGTACCCGCCGCGTTGCCGTTTGAAGTGCCGTTTATTGTGTTGTTGCCGGAGAATTGTGTAAGCGCGGAGAAATCAATATTAACCGACTGCGTTTCGGGGAGTCCCGGTTCTGTGCCCGGAGTACCGATAGAACCGCCCGTGAAAACCAATGTAGTTCCTTTGCTTGTATCGGGAACATCCGCGCTGGTAGAATTTGTTACGATTTTACCCGAAGACGTAAACTGAATTTCCGCAACATTAAGGGTAACAGTTGTCTTTGTGCCGTTATCCTCAACAAATTCAAAAGTGGTCGCTTCGCCTTTTTTTACGGAAGCATCCGGCTCTAAAGATACAAGCCATTTGTCAATGGAATTTACAACACCGTCTTTAACTTCGCCTTCGCGGATAAAATACACGGGAATTTCGTGAGTTGCTCCCAAACTGTCGTAAACAGTAATTGTCGTTGTAACGGGCATACTGTTGCCCACTTGATAAGTTCCGCTTGTTTGCACTATGGTAGTCCCATCGCTGAGAGTTAATGTTACGGGATTTTCGGTGCTTGCTATACTTGCCGTTACCGGTTTTGCAACAGCATCTGCGGCAACTGCCGTATCAGCGGTAAGATCCGGAGTTACGGTAAGCGCAATATCGCTGGTTCCGTCATTTACGGTAATCGTATTGCCCGAATCGGCCGCAGTTTTTACGGTCAAACTCTTGGTCAAATCTATACTTGAACCTATTTCGGTAACAGTATAATTTTTGCCGTCAATGGTGACGGTTAACGGATCTGCGGTTGTAACGGAACTTTTCGGTATTATATTCGAAGTTATGGACATACCGCTACCATTTGGAATAGCCGCAGTAGTCGCTGTCACAGTAAGCGTTAGTTTATTTCCGTCCTCATCTTCAAGAGGAATGGATTGTGATCCCGAAGGTAAAGGATTACCGTCGGTTGTGACGACTTTATAAGCCTTTGATAAATCTAAATCGTTATCAATAGCTGTAACCGTACACTCTACTCCGCCGATTGTCACTTTTAAGGGTATAGTTGCGGATATATCGTCCTTTGCTATTGTGGTCATTCTGGTGTTTACCCCACCGGTTACGCCCGTTACCATTGGAATATCAGAGTTTAAATTGTTTGCGTAGGTTACCTGACTTGTAGCATTAGCGGGCATAGACTTACCCGCCGCAACCGTAATATTTCCAACTTGCGTAGTCGTGTCAATAGTGCCGTCTTTACCCATCCACCCTTGCACGAAAAGACCGCTGCCGGGTAAAACATAGTTTCCTTCCGCGTCAAATTCAAACGCGCCGTCGCGTGTGTAGAAAGTTTCGTTGCCGCGTTTCATAACGAATAAGCCGTTGCCGGAGAGGCAGAGGTCGGTGTTCTTGCCCGTCGATTGCACGGAGCCGTCTTGGAACATAAGGTCTATACTTCCGACGGAAGAACCTAAACCTATTTGTTTGGGGTTCGTACCGCCGATGTTGCCTTTAGGGGCGGACGCGCCGGTTTGAGTCTGCGAAAGCATATCCACAAAAGTAACACGGCTTGACTTAAAGCCGGTGGTGTTGACGTTTGAAATGTTGTTGCCGATAACGTCCATACGAGTCTGATGATTTTTTAAACCCGAAACTCCGGAAAACAACGAACGCATCATAATATATCACTTCTCCATTCCGTTTACCAATTAAAATTAAACCTTTAAAGAATTCCCTGCTGAGCCATCGACGCTTCAGCGTCGCTAATGGCTCGTATGCGAAAACGTCCCATGAAAACAAGCCACAGGCGCAGTTTGAATGGTTGACGTTGACCGCTACGAATCATCCCGATTCTTTTTCAGCCTATTCCTTGGCAAACATTAGGGAAAGTATC
>JAGBKP010000168.1 GCA_017635875.1 Selenomonadaceae bacterium
GTGATGTGACGAGAGATTTTGTCGTCTGACAAGGAAGAAAAAACGAAGTCGTAGCTAGGCTACGTCGAGTTTTTTCTGACGCAGTTCAGGCGGCAAAATAGCCGTCAAAGCGCGTTGGCGGGGTTTACCAACACGCCCTAGCCGTTCAACGCGTTTTCCATAGCCGAAAACACATCTCTGACTCCTTGATACCCGAAGGGTTGAATTTCGTCGTTATAATATACGGCAGGCGCAGTAGGGTGGTAAAACGCCGCGTCTTTGCCTATTGTTAAGTTTACGCTTTTATCTTCGGCATAATGAAGAATAGTAGGGGAGAGGTTGGACATTACGCAGGTATCGGGACTTAATTTTGCAAGATGTTTGACGTAAAAAAAATCGTCTTTGGCGGGTTCTGCGAAAATTTCCTTTATTTTTAATCCGTAACGAGTTAACGCAAGAGCAAGCTCAAAAGGATTGGCGTTTACGCGAGAGCCTATTGAAACGGTGATATTTGGATATTTATTCACAAATTTTTCAATAACGCTTTGCGCTTCGTCAAAATACTTGTCGTCATCAAATACGACTCCGATAGCTTGCGCAAGCAACGCGTATTGCTTTTTTATTTTATCCGTTTGATAAAATCTCGTAAGCTCTATGGAGGGAATATTCAATTTATCGTTAAAAAATTTCGCGGCGGCTCTGGCTTCCGGATTTAACACGATATTAAAATTCGCCTTTGAAAGCTCATGGTACTCTTCTATTGTTTTGGTTCGAGAAAGCTCTCTTATGTGGCTTAATCCAACGCTTTTTAGCAATTTATAAAGTTCCGTATCGTCGTTTAAATGCGAAAAAAAACCTAAAATATTTACCGCGTTTGATTGTTTTTTTTGCGGTTTTAAGAGCGAATATACGGTTTCCCGCACGTATACCATAGGGGGACGCGTACTTTCTCTGGTAAGCGCGTACATATAGCAGGGGCGACACGGAAGGTTGATTTTTTCCTCAACTTTTTTACAAACACGTTCCATATCCGTTCCAAGTAGAGCGTCTACGCAGGTAATGCAAATCATAAGCGCTGTCGGCGTTTCGTTCCTGCTTTTAACAAAACGCTCTGCGGCTTCGGGAATTTTTTTAAGATGTTTTCCCGTGACAATATCGTTTTCGTCAAGCATTAAATACGCAAACCGCTCGCCGAAACCTTGCCCTAACGCCGCAGTATTCCTGCCGCAACAAGAAGGCGATACCAAAAGCATAATTGACCCCGGCACGGAAAGCCCCGCGCGTTTTACGCCGAAACCTTCCGCGCCGGGCGAATTAAAATCTATAGCCGCAAGGGAATTTAAGATAAGATGCGTGTCTTTTAAAAGTTCGTTCGGAATATTGTCCCGCCCGCGCTCAAAGAGTTCTTTAACCGTTATATGATACGGCTCTTTATTCATTTTTTTCACCCAGTAATTTTAAATAATATTTTACTTTTTTCTTTTCTCTCTTTCTTTTGCCTGTCCTCCCTTGCGGAGGGAAAAAGAAAGAGAGAAAAGAAATACTCACAGAGCACAACAATATCTAAGTGCTAAAGCACTAAGATATTGTATGAAAGTAACAAAAAAGAAAAGAGAGAAAGAAAACTTTAATAAAAATAATATGGGTGTGGCAAGAGATGAAACATATTGTGACAATAATTATAAAGGTTGCTCTAACAATTTTTTTGCAAGATTTAAAAATTTTTGACTTACCTCGTGATTTTCGTCTGTTTCTATAACCGTCTTTCCGAGTTCCTCCGCTTTATTTATCGCGTCTTCTCTCGGAATATCGAGAAGTATGGGAATATTTTTACTGCTCGCGAATTCTTTTACTTTTTCCTCTTCGTTTGGCACGTTGCGTCTGTTTAAAATAATTCCGCGAACTTTTGCGTATCCTCTGTCCTCAAAATTTTCAACGGCGGAAGCGATATTATTCGCCGCGTAAAGCGCCATTTTTTCGCCGGAAGTGACTATAAGCACGTCTTTTGCGTATCCTTCCCGAATAGGCGCGGCAAATCCGCCGCATACCACGTCGCCTAAAACGTCGTATAATACAACGTCGGGTTTATATGTTTCAAAGAGATTGAGCCTTTCAAGCAAATTAAAAGTAGCTATAATGCCGCGACCCGCGCAACCAAGACCCGGCGTGGGGCCGCCGGTTTCAATGCAGAGTATGTTTTTATAGCCTATTTTAGAAATTTCCTCCAAACTTTCCGGCTCTCTGTCAAAATCCCGCATATATCCCATAACGGAGGTAAGCGACTGCCCCGAGAGCAAATTCATGGTAGAATCCGCTTTGGGGTCGCAACCGATTTGAATGACGCGTTTGTTTAAATTGGCAAAAGCGGCGGACAAGTGACTCGTAACGGTGGATTTTCCGATGCCGCCTTTGCCGTAAACAGCAATTTTAAGCAAAATAAATTCTCCTTTTACATAAAATTCAGCAATATTATTTTGATTATTACTGTATTATTCGTTAATAAAAAAATTTTCCCTTCAAAGAAGAATTATTGAGAAATATGTAAAAGTCGATAATATAAATTTAAAAACAGCAAAGCGACATCTTTTTAAATGTAGCTTTGCTGTTTTTTGATTTTTAAATAATCGCGTGAGCTATAATATAGCCGATGATGCAGCCGGAGATAACGCATATTAACCCGGGTATCATAAAGCTGTGGTTTAATATGTATTTTCCGATTTTCGTCGTGCCGGAACGGTCAAAACCTATGCAAGCAAGGTCGGAAGGGTAGGTGGGGAGGAAGAAATATCCGTAGCAAGCGGACATAAATGATAGGATTAAGACCGGCTCCATACCCACCGACAGCGCCATCGGAACAACTATAGCGATTGCCGCCGCTTGAGAATTTACGAGTTTTGAGGTAAAGAACGCCAAAACAGCGTACGCCCAAGGATAGCTTGCCACCGCGTTGCCTAAAAATTCTTTTAAGAAAGCCATATGCGCGCTAAAGAAAGTATTAGCCATCCAAGCCACGCCGTAAACCGATACGAAAGCGACTATACCCGCTTTAAACACTTGAGAGTTTCCGACGTCTTTTGCTTTAACTTTGCAGGATATAAGAATTATAGCCGCAAGTAAGAGCATTACCATCTGAATTATTTGCACCATCGAAAGAGCTTTTAACGTACCCTTTGCGTCGGGGAAACTCGGGCGAAGTTCGGGGAACTGACCCAAAAGCGCGATAACTACTATACCGAGTAAGAAAATAAAGGTTGCGCGATAGGCTTCTTTAGGAAGTTCTTTATCGACAAGGCTTTCTCCCGCCGCGCCGTATACATAAGCGCGGTTTTCGGGGTCTGCGATATATTTTTGAAATTCTTCATCGTCCTCCAATTCTTTTCCGCGTTTGGTACTCCAAATAGCCGCGCACAAAACGCCGCCGGCAGTAGCGGGAATTGTTACCGCCAGCACTTGCAAAAGCGAAATCTCAACGCCCGCGCCGGCTAAAAATCCCACAACGGACACAACCGCAACGGATGCCGGAGAAGAACAGATGCCAACCTGCGCCGCAACGGAAGAAATAGCCATAGGACGCTCGGGGCGAATGTTTTGCTTTATCGCAATATCGTAGATAATCGGAAGAAGCGTGTAGCAAGTATGGCCCGTGCCGCAGAGGAAAGTCATAAACCAAGTGGTGAGCGGGGCTAAAATAGTAACTTGTTTTGGATTATTACGCAAAAATTTTTCGGCGTATTTAAGCATAACGGTAAGACCGCCGGAAGTCTGCAAAAATCCCGCGCAGGTCACAACCGCGATAATTATAAGCATAACGTCTACGGGCGGAGTCCCAGGTTTATAACCAAAACCAAAGACAAAAGCCAAAAGGCCAAAACCCGATATAACGCCAAGTCCAATGCCGCCATGCCGTACGCCAACAACCAAGCAGGCCAAAAGGATTATAAATCCCAGCAGCATTTCCATAAAATCATCTCCTCGTTTTTATAACATTAAGATTATTTCCTTTTATTTTTTCTCTAAAACCTTATAAAATCCTTTAAGATTTGAAAATTTTTTTGTTTAATATCGAAGGGATTATTTTTCATAAGAAAAACTTATCAAATATCCTCATAAATCGAATTGATTTATAAAAGTATCTATCCTATAATGTATCCATAATTGTCAGTATAAATGTAACGAAGGAGAGATAATATGCAGTATGTAAAATTCGGCAAGGAAAACGGCGTATTTCCTTGAGCAAAGAACTATGAGGACGGCAAGGATATTTTTAAAAAGGAGAGGGTAACAAAAAGAAGCAGAGAATTGGCTTAAAACATTGGGGTATTGAATAAAAGAGCAAAACAGTGTATATTGTATTCATAACAAAAAAATAAGCGTGTGATTAAGGGAGAGGATTTTTGTGAAAGTTTTGATGATTAACGGCTCGCCGCATACTAACGGCAATACTTTTTTGGCTCTCGACGAGATGAGAAAAGTTTTTGACAAAGAGGGCGTAGAAACGGAGCTCTTAACAGTAGGCAATAAGGCTATTCGCGGCTGTATCGCTTGCGGCTCTTGCGCTAAAAATAAAAAATGCGTGTTTGACGATGAAGTAAACAAAGCCGCCGAAATTTTTAAAGAGAGCGACGGAATAGTTATCGGAAGCCCCGTATATTACGCTTCCGCAAACGGAACTTTGATTTCTTTTTTGGACAGACTTTTTTTCAGCACCCAGATGGGCGGCCGTTTCGACAAGGCTATGAAAGTCGGCGCAAGCGTTGTTATAGCAAGACGCGGAGGATTATCCGCGACATTTGACGAGCTTAATAAATATTTTACAATGAACTGTATGGCGGTAGCCACAAGTCAGTATTGGAACTCTGCGCACGGCAGAGAACAGGGAGAAGTTTTAAAAGACGAAGAGGGTATGCAGACTATGCGTACTCTTGCAAAAAATATGACGTTTTTGATGAGAAGTATCGCTTTAGGCAAGGAAAAATACGGTTTGCCGGAAAAAGAAGAGTGGATAGGCACGCATTTTATCCGCTGACGAAACATCAAAAAAAAATGCGCTGTGGAAATAGTTTTTTCACAGCGCATTTTTTATTATTTGGAAATTTCCATTCGCCCCTCATAAAAAGTAACCGCCGTAAGTTTTGCGGCTTCGAGCAAATTTTCCGCTATATCGTAATTTTTGCCGATGTTTTCAACATTATGCGCGTCGGAGCCAATGGTTGCGTATCTGCCGCCCAGTTCGCGATAGCGTTTATATATCGGCAAAAGTTCAGCCGCAGTCTCTTTAGAAAGTCTTCTCGTGTTAAGTTCAAAAACGGTGTCCGCCGTTATAAGCGCGCGCAAAACCTCGTCAATTTCTTCCGCAAAATCGTCGTATAAAAGGCGCGGGTCTTCGTATGTCGCGTAACGCGCGATATAATCTATATGCCCCAAAATGTTTATATACGGATTATGATAGACAAGATGCGCCATCTGCAAAAGATAATCGGAATAGAGTTCTTTTTTCTCGCGGGTAGAATATATGTCGGGCGGATATAAGTCAACGCCGCGCAAAATATGCACGGAGCCTATTATTTGATCAAAGGGCGCGGATTTTACAAATGCGATATTGTCTTCTATATGTTCCTTCGTAAGCCCCACTTCGACGCCTAAAGAAAGATTTTTCCCGCGATATTTTTCGTATTCGTTAAAATAAGCTTTAGCATCGAAGGTAAAATCTCCTTCTTTTAGCATACCTAAATCAATATGCTCCGTAAACACAAGGGCAAGATTAAGCTCTTTGGCGCGTTTTAGCGCGTCTACAGCCTCCATAGTGGAATCCGATGAGAATTTTGTGTGTATGTGATTGTCGTATTTCATAAAAGTCTCCTTAAGGTAACCTCTAAAAACCCTTCTTTTCTTTCTTTTTCTTATAATAAAAAGAAAGAAAAGAAGCAAAAGAAAGAAAAAGAATTTTAATATAAAAATATAAAAGTGTAATGTTTAAATTTAGATTTTAAGCTAATAAAGTTTTCTTTCTCTCTTTTTTCTTTGTTACTTTCTTTTTTCTCTCTTTCTTTTTCAAAAGAAAGAGAGAAAAAAGAAAGTAAGGTTTTTAGAGATGCCAATAAGGAGAAGAAAAAATGGACAGAGTTATTTTATATGGAGTGGGAGAAACTTTTCGATGCTTTGAAAAAATGTTTCTTGATTTTCAGGAACATAAAAAAGTACAAATACTTGGTGTTGCAGATAAAAATTTACTGGGGGGGGGTAATTCCTTTCACTCCCATAAGATACTTTCATTAAGCGAAGTGGTTGAAACAGACGCAGATTATATAATTATAACGGCGCAGGCTTCGGCTGCCAACGGTATTTACGCTGATTTATGCGCGGCGGGGGCTCGTAAAGAAAGTATAGTAAATGTATATAGTTACGCGCTTGTTGAAGAAAAATTTGCCGATATTGACAAGGATAGATTGCCGGCGCAGTTGGCAGTTATAAGAAAGATATTATCAGCCTCCGACAGTGAGGTTACTGATTTTGCTTGGATGCGCGCTGTTGTCGGACAGTATGGCGTTTATCCTTATCGTTCGGAAGATATTGATGGTACGGGCAACGTTGTCGGAACTTGCAAAGGCATAGTGCAAAGACCAAATGAATTTACGGAGTATTGTACGTATCTTAGTAAATGGCATATAGATACGGCAGTAGAAATTGGCGTTTTTCGCGGCAAATCATCGTATTTTATGTGCGCTTTGCTTGCCAGAAACAATCCCAATCTTGTATATGAACTTGTGGATATTGCCGATAACTTGGATAATTATGATGAATTTTATGCGTTATTGCCCCAAATGCGAAAAAAAATTCCAAGCACATCCGACGATTTTGTCGGCAAGCCATATGACTTTGTGTTTATAGATGCAGACCATTCTTACGATGCGTCGATTCGTGATTTTATGAACCTTGGCCGCTATGCTAATAAATTGACGGTATTTCACGATATTTACGCTCATGAGTATGACCACTTAAACGGGGGCACTGTTCGTATGTGGAAGGAAGTTGTGTCTCTTACGCCGCAGCGCAAGCATTACGTTTTTTCGGAGTATCCAGATAAGTGGATGGGAATCGGTGTTATAGAAAATAAGAAGTAAAATTTCAGTCTATTTTAAGCGACAAATGGAGGAGGTATTTTGAAAAAATATCAAACAGGCTATGTCCAAGGCACTTTTGACTTGTTTCATATTGGGCATCTGAATTTGTTTAGGCGCGCCAAGGAGCGTTGCAACTATCTTATAGCGGGGGTCGTGTCCGATGAACTGAACGAAGTCTACAAAGGAGCGAAGCCTTATGCGCCTTATGAGGAACGCGCCGCTATAGTAAGCGCGTGTCGCTATGTAGATGAGGTTATTAAGGTAGATGTAGGTTCTGATGATAAGCTTAAAATATGGGAGAAACATCCTTTCGATTGCCATTTTTGCGGAGACGATCACGGCGGTTGGGAGAAACTTATAGAGGAACTTCATAAGCGTGGCTCGAATGTGGAGTTTTTCCCATATACGGAGACTACCAGTTCAACTCGAATTCGTGAGGAATTGAAAAAGAGGATTCTCTATCATGAAGACGATATTATGTCTTTTGATGTGTTTGATACTATTGTAACGAGAAAGGTAGCTACTCCTCGGGGAATCTTTGCCATTATGCAGCAGCGATTGCATGATAAATCATTGGTACAGGGATTGCCAATGCGAGTACGCCGGAATTTCTTCGATATGCGCTGGGTATATGAACGCAAAGCAAGAGAGAAATGGCAACATAATGGTAAGGAAGATATAACTTTTGAAGAAATATATAAGTATTTTGGAGAAGCAGAAGGACTTAACGAATACCAGTTGCGCGCGCTTATGGAGTTAGAACTATCCGTGGAGCGAGAATATTTGGTTGGTGTTGATGAGAATATCAGTCAACTGAAAAAATTACTTAACACAGGACATCGTGTGATTTTGATTTCAGATATGTACTTTGGCGAGAAAGAAATTCGCTCTCTTTTGGTGAATATTGACGAGGTGTTCGGCAATTTGTCTATTTATTCTTCCGCAGATACTTTTAAGGGCAAATGGAGCGGAAACGGATATAAATATATTAGACGCTGTGAAGGCATGGATATCTTTCATTGGGTTCATACGGGGGATAATAAGATTTCGGATATTGATAAGGCAAAGGAATTAGGTATTAAGACTGTATATTATAACGGAGCGACCCTTACCAGACGAGAGAGCGAACTTATGGCAAAGTATGAGAACGATGTTAATTTACAGTTGGCGGTAGGAGAGCTTCGCATTCGCCGTTTGAACGGCGAAAATGTGTCGCTTGATGCGTTGCCCTCTATTCCTGATGAGCAGTTTACTCCGTTTGGCGCGGCCAACCGATATCCCGTAGGAGTGTTGGCGGACAAGATTGCTTTATATGGCGCAGGCGTTCTTGGACGAGATTTGTACGATAAGATAGAGACTTACGGAAAAGAGGTTGTTTGTTGGGTTGACAAGCAAGCGGAAAAAATGCAGGAACAAGGTATGCCCGTAGAGTCTGTCGAGCGATTGCAACATAGAGATTTTGAACAGGTTGTTGTTGCGGTTAAGAGTCCGGAGAAAATGCGGGAGATAAGCAGCGAATTGTCGTCAATAGGAATCGGTAAGGATAAGATTTTTTGGATATAGATTGTGATATATATGTTGGTTGTAAGCTTTCATATTGAAGAATAAATTTTTCTTGACATAAAAGATATATTATGCTATATTTCAGATATAATAAATAAACCGTTGATGCGGAGATAACGGCAGTTGAAGGCTTTACAGAGAATCCCCGTTGCTGAGAGTGGGTAAGTTACTGATTGTCAAATGGACCGCTGAGGGCGCAGTCAAATGCGGCGATTTTTGCCGCAGAGTATTCTGCGACGCGTAGGCATGCGTCAGTTGCCGGAGGTATGATGGTACCTCGCTAAGCGTACGACTTTTTGCGTATTTATTTATGCTTTTTTATGCGTAAAATCGTAAAGTCAAGGTGGCACCGCGGATATTAAATATTATTCGTCCTTGACAGAATGACACTATCATTCTGTCAAGGGCGTTTTTGTTTGCAAAACTTCCTTTGACAGAAAGTTTGAAGGAGGTTTTTATGAAAATTTACCCTACGCCAGACGAAGTAAAAAAATATGCCGATATGGGCAAATACGACGTTTGCCCTGTGTCTACCGAGATTTTGTCGGATTTTATTACGCCAATAGAGGCGCTTCGGATTTTAAAAAAAGCTTCTACCCACGCTTTTTTATTGGAATCGGCTAAAACAAAAGAAGAAGGGGGCAGATTTTCCTTTTTGGGATTTGAGCCTAAAGCAGAAATCACCTACAGGGACGGCATTTTAAATATCGGTGATAAAACCTTAAAAACGAATAATCCCAAAGATGAGATACGAAAACTGCTCACGGAGTTTAAAAGCCCCGGAATAAAGGAACTTCCGCCATTTACCGGGGGACTTGTGGGATATTTTTCCTTTGAGTTTTTTTCTTTAAATGAGGAGAAAGCGAAAGCGGATTTAAAGGACGAAGAAAATTTCAGAGATATAGATTTGATGCTCTTTGACAAAATAATCGCCTTTGACCACGCCCGTCAAAAATTGATTTTTATCGTAAATATAAATTTAAAAAATTTTGAAACCGAATACGAAGAGGCAAAAAAAACACTCGCGACGCTTACAAATCTTTTAAAGACCGGCGAAAAGGATACGGACGACACCGGACGCATAAAAGGCGAAATAATGCCCTTATTTTCTAAAGATGAGTTTTGCAAAATGGTGGAAAAAGTAAAAAAATACATTTATGAGGGGGATATTTTTCAAGCGGTGCTGTCTAATTCGCTTTCCGCGCCGTTTGAAGGAAGTCTTTTTAATACGTATCGTCGCGTGCGCGCCATAAATCCTTCGCCATATATGTTTTATTTTGCCGGTCTTGACGTAGAAATCGCGGGCGCGTCGCCGGAAACTTTGACAAGGCTTACAAACGGAGAATTGTATACTTTTCCCCTTGCAGGCACGAGAAAACGCGGAAAAACGGCAGAAGAGGATGCGGCTTTTGAAAAAGAACTGCTCGCAGACGAAAAAGAACTCGCCGAACACGATATGCTCGTTGATTTAGGGCGTAATGATTTAGGGAAAGTTTCAAAATTCGGCACGGTAAAAGTTGTAAATTTGCACACGATAGAGCGATTTTCACACGTAATGCACATTGGAAGCAAGGTAAAAGGAGAAATCGCGGAAAATTTTGACGCGCTTGACGCAATATCCGCGGTGCTTCCCGCAGGCACGTTATCCGGCGCGCCAAAAATCCGCGCGTGTCAAATAATCGGAGAGCTTGAAGGGAAAAAGCGCGGCATTTACGGCGGCGCGATAGGTTACATCGACTTTGCCGGAAATATGGATACCTGCATAGCTATCCGCATAGCATATAAGAAAAACGGCAAAGTGTTCGTAAGAAGCGGCGCGGGAATTGTAGCCGATTCCGTTCCCGAAAAAGAATACGAAGAATGTCTTAATAAGGCGAAAGCTATGCTTTCCGCGTTAAGAGAGGAGGAAGACGGTTGATATTGCTTGTTGATAATTACGATAGTTTTTCGTATAACCTATATCAACTTATAGGGGAGATAAATCCCGATATAAAGGTTATACGAAACGACGAATTAAGCGCGGCGGAAATTGAAAAACTTGCGCCGACAAAAATCATAATATCGCCGGGTCCGGGTAGACCCGAAGACGCGGGCGTATCCGTAGAAATCGTAAAAAATTTATCGGGCAAGATACCGATACTCGGCGTATGTTTGGGGCATCAAGCGATATGCGCGGCGTTTGGCGGTAAAATCACTTATGCGAAAAAACTTATGCACGGCAAAACTTCACTTATAGAAGTCGATACGAACTCTAAAATCTTTAACGGTCTTGAAAAACAAATCAAAGTTATGAGGTATCACTCGTTAGCGGCGGACGAAAGCACTTTGCCTACGCATTTAAAAGTTACGGCGAAAACAGACGACGGGGAGATTATGGCGGTGGAGCATATAAATTTTCCCGTATACGGCTTGCAGTTTCACCCCGAATCGATTATGACCCCTCAAGGTGTCGCCATAATTGAAAATTTTATATGGTTGTAAATTTTTTATTAAAGTTTTCTTTCTCTCTTTTCTTTTTTGTTACTTTCATACAATATCTTTGCGATTTATCGCTTAGATATTGTTGTACTCTGTGAGTATTTCTTTTCTCTCTTTCTTTTTCAAAAGAAAGAGAGAAAAGAAAAAAGTAAATAAAGCAAATAACAAAAAAGGAGCAAATAAAAATGATAGAACAAGCTATAATGAAAATTGTCGATAAACAGGACTTAACCTACGACGAAGCGTACGCCGTTATGAACGAAATAATGAGCGGAAATACTACCGCAACGCAAAACGCGGCGTTTTTGTCCGCGCTTTCAACAAAAAGCGCAAAAGCCGAAACAGCCGAAGAAATTGCAGGATCTGCGGCGGCTATGCGCGAACACGCAACTAAAGTGGAAACGGGTATGGAAGTTTTTGAAATCGTCGGCACGGGCGGAGACCACGCGGGAAGTTTCAATATCTCGACAACTTCCGCTATAGTTGCGGCGTCCGGCGGGGTAAAAGTCGCAAAACACGGCAACCGCGCCGCATCGTCTAAATCGGGCACAGCGGATTGTTTGGAGGCTTTGGGGATAAACATTCACCAACCGCCCGCGCTTGCGAAAAAACTCTTGGAAGAAGCCGGAATGTGTTTTTTCTTCGCGCAGGATTATCACGCGTCTATGAAATACGTTGGTCCTATACGAAAAGAACTAGGCGTTAGAACGGTTTTCAACATTTTAGGGCCTCTCACAAATCCCGCAAAACCTTCCAGACAGCTTTTGGGCGTGTACGACGAATATTTAGTGCAACCATTGGCGGGAGTGCTTGTGAATTTGGGCGTAAAACGCGGAATGGTGGTTTACGGCAAGGATAAATTGGACGAAATTTCACTCTCGGCGCCGACATCAGTAACGGAAATTCGCGACGGTTGGATTAGAAATTACACAATCGCGCCGGAAGATTTCGGTTTCGAGCGTTGCAAGAAGGAAGATTTAGTCGGCGGCTTGCCTATGGAAAACGCGAACATCACAAAGAGCATTTTAATGGGAGAAAAGGGGCATAAGCGAAACGCCGTGCTTATGAATGCGGGAGCGTCTTTATATATCAACGACAAAGCCTCCGATATGGCTGAAGGAGTAAAACTTGCGGCAAGTTTGATTGATTCGGGCAAAGCTCTTGAAACCCTCGAAAAAATTATAAAAGTAAGCAACGAAAAGGTTGAGTGATATGAACATATTGGAGCGACTTGCAAATTCCGCGCGAAAAAGAGTCGAAGAAAACAAGGCGAAAATCTCTTTGGCAGAAGTGAAAGAAAAGGCTTTAGAGTTAAAAAAAGGTGAATTTGAATTTGAAACGGCTTTAAAAAAGCCCGCGCTTTCCTTTATATGCGAGTGTAAAAAAGCCTCGCCGTCAAAAGGAATTATCGCCGAAGATTTTCCGTATGTAAAAATCGCGAAAGAATACGAAAGAGCGGGGGCGGACGCTGTGTCCGTCCTCACGGAGCCTACGGAGTTTTTGGGACAAGACGAGTATCTTTTAAAAATTTCTCAAAATGTATCTATTCCCTGCCTGCGTAAAGATTTTATAATTGACGAATATATGATTTACGAGGCGAAAATATTGGGGGCGAAAGCGTTTTTACTGATAGTTTCGCTTCTTACAGGGGAAGAATTGTCACATTATATAAAAATCGGCGATACTTTGGGACTGTCCGCTCTGGTTGAAACTCGCGACGAAGACGAGATAAAACGGGCGACAAACGCGGGCGCAAGAATTATCGGGGTAAACAACAGAAATTTAAAAGATTTTTCGGTAGATACGGAGCATAGCGCAAAACTTCGGGAGGTCGCGCCGCAAAATATTTTATTCGTTGCGGAAAGCGGCATAAAAACGTCCGAAGATGTCGCAAATATGCGAAAAATCGGAGCGGACGCGGTTTTAATCGGCGAAGCGTTGATGCTTGCGAATGATAAAAAGGCTAAATTATGCGAATTGCGGGACAGAGTATGACTAAAGTAAAATTTTGCGGATTATCACGACAAGACGATATACGCGCGGCAAACGAACTTTTGCCGGATTATATAGGTTTTGTCTTTGCGCCAAAGAGCAAGCGTTATGTAAGCGAAAATATCGCAAAGGAATTAAAAAGTTATTTAACGCCGAAAATTCAAGCGGTAGGAGTGTTTGTATACGAAAGCGTTGAAAAAGTCGCGAATATCGCAAACGCAAATATAATAGATATAATCCAACTCCACGGCGACGAGGACGAAGAATATATAAAAAATTTGCGAAGGCTGACGCTTAAGCCCATAATCTCCGCCTTGCAGTTAAAAACCGCCGCGGATGCAGAAAAAGCGAATAAAATCGGAGGTGATTACATTTTGCTTGACGCCGGGCAGGGGGAAGGGAAAGCCTTTGACTGGAATTTGCTCGAAAAAGTTAAACGTCCGTATTTTTTGGCGGGCGGGCTAAATGAGGACAATATCGCCGACGCTCTTATGCTGAATCCTTTTGCCGTTGACGTTAGCAGCGGGATTGAAACCGATGGGAAGAAGGACGCGGAAAAGATGAAGCGATTTATAAAACTTGTTCGCAATAAATAACAAAGTTTTCTTTCTCTCTTTTCTTTTTTGTTACTTTTTTCTTTTCTCTCTTTCTTTTTCAAAAGAAAGAGAGAAAAGAAAAAAGTAAAGAATGTAACAAGAAAGGAAGAAACTCAAAATGAACAATAAAAAAGGGCGGTTTGGGGAGTACGGTGGACAATATATCCCCGAAACGCTTATGAACGCCATAACCGAACTTGAAGAAGCCTATCTTCGCTATAAAGACGACGCTGATTTTCAGAAGGAACTTGCGGAACTTTTAAGCGATTACGCGGGCAGACCTTCTAGGTTATATTTTGCAAAAAGAATGACGGAGGATCTAGGCGGCGCGAAGATTTATCTGAAACGAGAAGATTTAAACCATACCGGCGCGCATAAGATAAACAACGTCCTGGGGCAGGCGCTCTTAGCCCAAAAAATGGGCAAGACCAGACTAATCGCAGAAACCGGCGCGGGTCAGCACGGAGTCGCAACCGCAACTGCCGCCGCGCTCTTTGGTATGGAATGCGTAGTTTATATGGGCGAAGAAGATACGAAACGGCAAGCGTTGAACGTGTACCGAATGAAACTTTTGGGCGCGGAGGTGCGCCCCGTTACAAGTGGCACGGCGACGCTTAAAGACGCGGTGTCCGAAACTTTCAGGGAATGGACGAGCCGCATAAAAGACACGCATTATTGCCTCGGCTCTTGTATGGGGCCTCATCCTTTCCCTACTATTGTGAGGGATTTTCAGTCGGTCATTTCAAAAGAGATTAAGGAACAGATTTTGCTTAAGGAAGGAAAACTTCCAAACGCCGTTATTGCTTGCGTCGGCGGCGGCTCAAACGCTATCGGCAGTTTTTATAACTTTATCGAAGACAAAGAAGTGGAACTTATCGGCTGCGAGGCGGCGGGACGAGGAATAGACACATTTGAAACGGCGGCTACGCTAAATACGGGTAGAGTCGGCATTTTCCACGGTATGAAATCATATTTTTGTCAAGACAAATTCGGGCAAATTGCGCCGGTTTATTCTATTTCCGCGGGGCTTGATTATCCCGGCGTCGGCCCCGAGCACGCGCATCTTTTTGAAGAAAAGCGGGCGAAATATGTCGCCGTGACTGACGAAGAAGCGGTTGAAGCCTTTGAATATTTGCCGAAAACGGAAGGCATAATCCCCGCCATAGAATCCGCTCATGCTGTCGCTTACGCTATGAAAATCGCGCCGAAGATGACTAAAGACAAAATTATAGTCGTAATAGTTTCCGGACGCGGCGACAAGGACTGCGCCGCTATCGCAAAATATAGGGAAGGAGTTGATATTGATGAATAAAATAGCGACGGCGTTTCAAAAGGCGGGCAAAGCCTTTATACCTTTTATTACTTGCGGAGACCCAAATCTTGAAACAACGGAAAAAATAATCATAGAAGCCGAAAAAAACGGCGCGGATTTAATCGAATTAGGCATACCGTTTTCAGACCCGACGGCTGAAGGCGTGGTTATTCAGTCCGCAAATATTCGCGCGCTAAACGGCGGCGTAACTACGGATAAAATATTCGATATGGTGAAACGTCTGAGAACAACCGTCCAAATTCCGCTTGTGTTTATGACTTATGCAAATGTTGTTTTTGGTTACGGCGCGGAAAAATTTTTCTCAAATTGCAGAAATGTCGGCATAGACGGGCTTATACTGCCGGATTTACCGTTTGAGGAGCGCGGCGAATTTTTAGAAACGGCGAAAGAATACAATATCAATCTCATTTCTATGATCGCGCCGACATCGGAAAGCCGAATAGCCGAAATAGCAAGCGAAGCCGAAGGTTTCTTGTATATCGTGTCCAGCCTTGGCGTTACCGGAGTTAGAAGCGAGATAAAGACGGATTTAAGCGCGATTATAGATATTGCGAAGGGTTACGCAAAAGTTCCATGCGCTATAGGTTTTGGCATCAGCGAGCCCAATCAGGCAAAAAAAATGTCCGCGATGGCGGACGGGGTTATCGTTGGTTCTGCTATAGTGAAACTTATTGCAAAATACGGCGAAGACGCGCCAAGATATGTGGGCGAATATATAAAGAAAATGAAAGACGCTATGAAAGAAGTGAAACATTCTTCGCAAAAGCGCATCGGCATATTAGGGCCTGCGGGTACGCACAGCGAGGCGGCGGCAAAGTATTTTTGCAAAGCGATAAACGAAAACCCCATTTTCACCGAATACGATGAAATTCACGAGGCTCTTCTTGCAGTTAAGGACGGGAGAATGGATTCCGCCTTTGTGCCCGTTGAAAATTCTTTGGAAGGCTCTATAAACATTACTCTCGATATATTGGCGACAAGCGACGAACTTCAAGTCACCCGCGAACTCGTTTGGCCGGTGAAAAATTATTTAATGGCTCTTTGTAAAAAAGAGGAGATAAAATTTATCTACTCCCATCCGCAACCAATTTCACAATGTTTTGATTATCTTACGAAAAATTTCCCGCGCGCCGAAATCGTAAAAGTAGCAAGCACGGCAAAAGCGGCGAAAATCGCGGCGGAGGGTAAAGAAGCAGGCATAGCCGCGATTTGCACGAAACGAGGAGGAGAGTTAAACTCGCTTAACATAATAGCAGAAAATATTGAGGACAACCCCAATAACTGCACCCGCTTTTTCGAGATAAAGCGGAAAAACGCGGCAAACGCGGCGAATAATCCCGACAAGGCTCTTATTATTTGTCAGATAGACGGAAGAAAAGCGGGAAGTCTTTGCGACGTTTTGGCGGAATTTAAAAAATACGGCGTAAATATGACGAGAATAGAATCCCGCCCCGCAAGAACGGAGCTTGGCGCGTACATTTTCTTCTTCGAGCTTGAAACCTTTAAAGGCGACGAAAATTTAAACAAAGCCTTAAACGGCGTTAAGGAAAAATGCTTTTGGCTCAGAAATTTAGGAGAGTTTCCCGTGATTGACGCTACGAAAGCGTAATCACGCCAAAAATTCATTATGTCGCATAGTCATATAAGTAAGTTCTGCGAACGCGTCCCTTTCATCTTTAAACGGGACGCGTTTTTCTTGTTTCGGGAAAGTTTCGTCAACGCCGTCCGTCAGCGTTTCCGTTATGCCTTCTTCGTAATGCGTTATTTCGTTGTTTGTAAGAGCCGCGAACGGGGTTATTATCGCGTCTAACTTTTCAAATAGCGAAGGATAAAGAGAGAAATATTCGCTGTTTTTCGGCGCGAAAAGTTCCGCAAAAGTCGCTTGCATATTCATATGCGTCGCTATTTTGTTTGGGAACATATCCTTTGTAAGTTCGGGGTGCATAAGCAAGAGAGATGTGACAAGCCTTTCTCTTATGGTAGGCTCCGTTCTCTTTATACCTTTGCCGTAAGGGATAAGCCCTACGGTATGGTCGCCCGTTACGATAAATAAAGCGTTTTTGTCAAAATTTCTCATTCTGTTTATAAATTCAAAAATCGCTTTGTCTTGATACCAAAACGCGCCCATTTTGCGAATTTCCGCCGCATCGTTCTTTAAAATTTCGGGCAAATTGCCGAAAACTTCTTCTTTGTTAAATCCGTAATCTTCAAGGGGTAAACGATACGGTCCGTGATTAGACGTGGTGTATAAAACGCGTAGCGTGGGTGAATTTGATTTTTCACCTTCTATAACTTTTGCCGCTGATTCAAGGAAAATATGGTCGTAAACTCCAAGCCAAGTGCTGCCCGCGTTTTCGGGGGAAATTTTCATACCGTCGTAAACGCGAGTAAAACCTGCGGCGGGAAGATAGTGCATTAAAGACCCCCAACTCAAGGATCCGCCGTAGAAAAATTCAGATTCAACGCCCATATTTTTTAACTGCGACGGAAGAGAGGTTATGGGGGCTTTTTCCCAAAAAATCTGCTTTTCGTTTAATTCCATTCGGAAGTCAAATATTCCGCTTATTAAAGACACAAGCGAAGTCTGTGAGATTAGTCCGCCGGGGAGGGTATGCTTAAAAGACACCGCGCTTTTTTCGCCGCGAAGTTTTTTTCCGAAGGGAGCCATATTTAAATTTGCGTATATATCGTCAAGCGGGGCTTCGCCGTAACTTTCTGCTATTATGAGAAAGATATTTTTGGGCGGCGTTATTGGCGAAGTTTTTGTTCGGCGTTTAAATAGGGTAAGATGGTTAATATTATCTTCAATATTTAATTTTATATTCGGCAACGCTATATCAAAATCTGCGATAAATAATTTTCCTATCGTTTCAATGCTTTCGCTGTCTGTGTGCTTTAGCGCGTCGGGCA
>JAGBKP010000169.1 GCA_017635875.1 Selenomonadaceae bacterium
CGCGCGGCGGAACTTGAACTTGCAAAATCAAATCTTTCGCGTTACCAAGAACTTTACGACGCCGACGCGGTGTCCGCATCCACTCTTGAACAGTATCAAACAAATTACAACGTGGCGTTGGCGGCTTATGAAAACGCAAAAGCGCAAGCGGCGCAAAGTCACAACGCTTTGGATTACGCTTATTTGACGGCAAACGCGGACGGCGTGGTGTCTGACGTATTCGTAGAAGTCGGGCAAGTGGTAGCCGCCGGGCAAACGGCTCTTTCTTTAGTGCAAGCGAAGGAACTTGAAGTAGAAATATATGTACCTGAAAATTACATACAAGACGCGATTATAGGGAATAATGCTCAAATAAATTTTTGGGCGATACCGGGCGAAAATATAACGGGCGTCATCAGAGAGGTTTCTCCGACAGCGGATGCCGCCAGTCGCACGTATGCCGTACGCCTGTCGTTGCCTAATCCGCCCCAAAATCTAAAACTTGGTATGACGGCGAGCGTGTCTCTTTTATCTTCCGATTATGCGTCAAGCGATTTGTGTACGCTTCCGCTTTCTGCCGTTTATCAAAGCAATAATCAAACTCAGGTTTGGACGATAAACGAGGATAATAAGTTGGAATTAAAAAATATATCGGTAGAGGAATTCGGAGATAACGAAGTAAGGGTTAAAGGGCTTTCAAACGGCGAAAGAGTGGTAACGGCGGGCGTGCATAATTTGAGAGTAGGGGAAGAGGTACGCTTTAAAGGAGAAGATTTATGAGAAATCTTACCGAGGTATCGCTGAACAACAGGAGTTTGGTTTGGTACTTCATTGTAATGATTGCCGTTTTCGGCATCTTTTCATATATTCGATTGGGGCGTATGGAAGACCCGAACTTCACCATTCGTCAAATGGTGGTCACCGTCGCTTGGCCCGGCGCGACGGCTGAAGAAATGTCGGAGCAAGTCACGGATAAATTGGAGAAAAAACTTCAAGACACACCGCATCTGAAACACATCACAAGCGAAAGTCGCGCGGGCACTGCGATTATTTACGTAATTCTTGACGATACTCTGGCAACGGAAGATATTCGCCCCACTTGGCGAGACGTCAGAAATTTTTGCGAGGATATAAAGAAGGATTTTCCGGCCGGGGTATACGGTCCTTATTACAATGACCGCTTTGACGACGTGTTCGGCTCTATATACGCATTGACGGGCGATGGTTTTTCTTACGAAGAAATGCGCCGCGAAGCCGAAAATATTCGTCAAATGCTGTTATCCGTCGAAAATGTTCAAAAAGTGGAACTTGTCGGCGTACAGAAGGAAAAAATATATGTGGAGATCGAACGGGCAAAACTTACCGAACTTGGAATAACGCCGCAGTCCATATCATCTGCCATAGAATCTCAAAACAACATAGCCCCAGCGGCAAAAGTTGAAACTTCATCCGATAATGTGTTTATAAGAGTAACGGGCACTTTTAAAAGCGTTGACGATATAAAAAATCTTCCCATAGCGGCAAACGGGCGCAGTTTTCGTTTAGCGGATATTGCCAAAGTGGAGCGGCGTTTTACAGATCCCGCCGAGCCTAAAATGTTTTTTAACGGCGAACAAGCCATAGGGATTGCCGTATCAATGGAATCGGGCGGAAATATTTTGGATTTGGGAAAAAATCTTTCGGATTTAATGGAAAACGCGCAAGAAGAACTTCCGGTCGGTTTAAAAATAAATCAAGTGTCCGACCAACCAAAAGTTGTGGACGCTTCCATAAACGAATTTGTAAAGACCCTCGCGGAAGCCGTAATTATAGTTTTAGCGGTTAGTTTTATTACATTAGGAATCCGCACGGGGCTTGTGGTGGCGGGTTGTATTCCCTTGGTGCTTTTGGGCGTTTTTTGCGCTATGAATATAGTGGGCATTGATTTGCACAAAGTTTCTTTGGGTACGCTTATTATTTCGCTGGGGCTGTTGGTTGACGACGCCATAATCGCCGTTGAAATGATGAGCGTGCAACTAGAGAAGGGAATCGAGCGTTTTAAAGCCGCTTGTTTTGCGTTTGACGCTACGGCAAAACCTATGCTTACGGGAACGCTTATCACCTGCGCGGGATTTATTCCCGTAGCTTTTTCGGACGGACTTGCAAGCGAATTTTGCAAGGCTCTTTTCCCCGTTATCGGCATATCCCTCGTTCTTTCTTGGATAGTGTCCGTTATGGTTGCGCCGCTTTACGGTTATCATCTCATTAAAGTTAAGCCTAAAACAGAGGGCGATAATGAAGATAATCTATATAAAACCAAATTTTACAACATCTTTAGAAAAATACTCTCCGTATGTTTGTTGCATCGCCGATTGGTTATAGGCGTGACGGTGTTGATTTTCTGCGTTTCCGTTTACGCTATGAAATTCGTTAAGCAGGAATTTTTCCCCGCCTCCATTCGCCCCGAGATTATTTTGGAAATGACTTTGCCAAACGGTGCATCTATAGCCGCTACGGAAGCTGAAGCAGAGCGTATGGCAAAATTTTTGGAGACGCAAAAAGAAGATATTGAAAATTACTCGTATTACGTGGGCAAAGGCGCGCCCCGTTTTGTGCTTACGGCGGAGCCCGTGCTTGCAAGGGACAATTACGCGCAATTTGTCGTTGTTGCAAAAGATACAGAAACTCGCAACAAATTGACAACAAAGCTCAAAACGGAACTTTCGGAGAATTTCTCAAACGTAAGAAGCCATATTAAATTTATACAAACGGGGCCGCCTGCGGATTATCCCATTATGATCAGAGTTTCGGGGCAAGATATTGACAAGGTTAAAACGATAGCGTCAGATGTGGCGGATATTGTAGCCGAAGATTCAAACACGCAAGACGTGAATATGGATTGGTACGAAAAGAGCAAGATTATGCGCTTAACGCTTGATCAAGACAAACTTCGCGCTTTGGGCGTATCAAGTCAAACGGTGGCGAAAACCCTTTATGCTGAAATTAGCGGAGCGACTGCGGGAGAGTTTTATATAGGCGACCGCACGGTTAATATTGATTTTAGAATAGCCGAAAAAGAGCGCAAAAATCTATCGGAGCTAAAAAATTTGCCTATTCCGCTCGGAACCGGAGGTTATGTTCCGCTTTCGCAGGTTGCCAAAATTTCTTTTGACGCGGAAGACGGTCTTATAAAGCGTCGAGATTTAAAACCGACAATAACCGTGCAAGCGGATATTTTTGAGGGGACGGCAAACGACGCAACAAAGCGCGCCTTTGACAAAACGGAAGAACTTAGAAAAAATCTTCCCTTCGGTTACAACATAGAAGTTGGCGGCGCGCTTGAAAACAGCAACGATTCGTTAGGTTTTCTTATGGTTCCTATTCCCATAATGGT
This sequence comes from Selenomonadaceae bacterium, assembly GCA_017635875.1. Taxonomy (GTDB): domain Bacteria; phylum Bacillota; class Negativicutes; order Selenomonadales; family Selenomonadaceae; genus RGIG9201. The sequence continues at coordinate 3,353 of JAGBKP010000169.1, forward strand.
TTTTGCTATTATGACCCTTTTGATGTTTCAGTTAAGAAATATCAAGCAAATGCTACTGACGCTTATAACCGCGCCGCTTGGCATTATCGGCGTAAGTTTCGGTATGCTTTTAACGGGAACGCCCATTGGATTTGTTGCGGATTTGGGAATCCTCGCGCTTTCCGGTATGATTATAAGAAATTCCGTCATACTCATCGACCAGATACAAAAGCATCTTAAAGCAGGCGAAAATCCTTGGGATGCGGTGATAGATTCTGCGATACTTCGCTTTCGCCCGATTATGCTGACGGCGGCGGCTGCAATTTTAGGTATGATTCCCTTAATGGCAAGCAACTTTTGGGGCCCTATGGCAGTAGCTATTGCAAGCGGTCTTCTTGTCGCTACGGTCCTTACGCTTTTGGTGCTGCCGGCTATGTATGCCGAAGTTTATAATGTGAAAAAGGAATAGGAAATATAAAACTTTTGTTAAATACGAAAGGCATATATGTCGCCTTCAAAGATGGGCTTTAATACAATCTCCGAATTGCAAATGCCTCTCAACAGTATCACTTAAGAAATCTTCCCGTTATACTTTCCTTGTTTTCTTTTATCATTTTCGGAGTTCCCATTGCGACAATTTTTCCGCCCGCTTCGCCTCCGTATGGACCCATATCTATGATATAATCGGCGTTTCTTATTACGTCTAAATCATGCTCAATTACTATTACGGTTGCTCCTTGTTCCATAAGCGAGACAAAGACTTTTAGAAGCGACTGTACGTCAAGTGGGTGCAAGCCTATGGTCGGCTCGTCAAATACAAATACGGAATCGTTTTGGGCGCGTCCCATTTCGCTCGCTAATTTTAAACGCTGCGCCTCTCCGCCCGATAATCCCGGCGTTTCTTCGCCAAGTGTCAGATAACCGAGTCCTAAACTTTGCAATACTAAAAGCCGTTGATATACGCTTTTCATATCTTTGCAAAAATTTAACGCCGTATTTATGTCCATATCCATAAGTTCCGGCAAAGAACAAGATTGTCCGGCTTTATTGGCGTATTTTAAGCCGTAACCCTCTTTTCTATAACGAGAACCGTGGCAATCCGGGCAGGGAATATCGACGTCAGGGAGAAATTGCACGTCAAGACTTATCGCTCCCGTCCCGTCGCAGGTCGGACAACGAAGCTTTCCCGTATTGTACGAAAAATCTCCCGCCTTATAACCTCTTGCTTTGGCTGCGGCAGAGCGAGCGTAGATTTTTCTTAGTTCGTCGTGAACGTTGGCGTAAGTGGCAACCGTAGAGCGAATATTTATGCCGATTGGAGTAGCGTCTATCAACTTGACGCGCTTTATGTTTTCCGCTTGAATTGATAAAATATGCTTGGGCAAAGAATTTTTGGCAATATACGCCTCAAGCCCCGGTACAAGGCTTTCCAAAATAAGCGTGGTCTTGCCGGAGCCGGACACGCCCGTGACAACGGTTAATCTTCCTTTGGGAATATCCACTTTGAGGGGCTTAACCGTGTGAATAGCCGTTGTTTCCATGTGGATTTTTCCATTAGCAAACATTTCTTTCCAAGAAGCGGGCTTTCGAATGGATACATTCGCCGTATTGGACAAAAACGGAGCAATCAGTGAATTAGAGTTCTTTTTTACGCTTTCCGTTGTACCTTCGGCGATAACAGTTCCGCCGTTTGCTCCTGCTCCTTGACCCATCTCGATAATCCAATCAGCTTCCTTTAAAATTTCCGTTTCGTGGTCAACCAGAAGAATAGAGTTCCCGTCAGCGATAAGATCCCGCATAACCCCCTTTAGTCCTACGATATTTGAGGGATGAAGACCGATAGACGGCTCGTCCAACACATAGAGCACCCCCGTTGTACGATTTCGCACGGCGCGGGCAAGCTGCATACGTTGACGCTCTCCCGTAGAAAGTGTAGAAGATGCGCGGTCAAGAGTGAGATAACCGAGACCTAAGTCCATAAGTCGTTTTGCAACAGTATCAAAGGATTCGCAGATACTCTTTGCCATGGCGCGCATTTCCTTCGGCAAAGAATTGGGAACGCCCGCAACCCAATCCGAAAGATCCGTAAGGGTCATTTGTGTGGCTTCAGCAAGAGAAATACCGCGAATAAGGGGAAAGCGAGCGGCTTCTGAGAGCCTTGTACCGTGACATTTAGGACAAACTTCTTCTTTTAAGAATTTTTCTACCCGTTTCATACCTTTCTCGTCCTTGACTTTTGCGAGGGCGTTTTCTACGGTGTAGACGGCGTTAAAATATGTAAAATCCATTTCTCCCGCCGCTCCGCTGGTTTTGTTTTGATAAATCATATGATGTTTTACGGCATCGCCCCGAAAAACGATGTCCCGTTCCTTCTTTGTAAGTTCTCGAAAAGGTACGTTCGTCCGTACTCCCAATTCTCTGGCTATATCTTTCATCAACGACCACATAAGGGTTTGCCAAGGAAGCACAGCCCCTTCGTCTATCGTCAGAGACTCGTCGGGGACAAGCGTGGATTCGTCAACGGTTCGTACGGTTCCCGTGCCGCCGCAATGTTCGCAAGCCCCTTGACTGTTAAACGCCAATTCTTCTGCGCCGGGGCCATAAAAATGTTCGCCGCACTCAGGGCAAATAAGTTCCTGTTCCGCCGCCACCGAAAGCGTCGGCGTGAGATAGTGTCCGTTTGGACAACGATGACTGGCGAGCCTTGAGAACATAAGCCGCAAACTGTTCAAAAGTTCCGTTCCCGTGCCAAAAGTAGAACGAATACCGGGTACGCCGGGTCTTTGACGCAAGGCAAGGGCTGCGGGAACATATAATACTTCGTCCACATCTGCTTTAGCCGAAAAAGTCATCCGTCTTCTCGTATAAGTAGAAAGAGAATCCAAATAACGCCTGGAGCCTTCTGCATAGAGTACGCCAAGCGCGAGCGAGGATTTGCCGGAGCCCGACACGCCGCAAATTCCCACAATCTTGCCTAATGGTATATCAACATTTATGTTTTTGAGATTATGCACCCTTGCGCCGCGAATTTTGATACACTTGGGCGTATTGGTATTTTGTTTCATAACAATTTTCTCCTAATATTTTTACATTGGCAGAAAATGAGATAGACGGCGCACTGCCTTGACAATGCGCCGTCTATAACTGTATTTATACAAACTTCAAAGATAATACTTTTCAAAAATAGCGGCTGATATAGCGCATAACTCGGCGCATGGTCGCTTGGCGTAATATTCTTTTGTGCGTTTTGAAGGAGTAGGTTCATCGTGTTTTTGTGACAACCCCAATAATTCTCTGCACACTATTGAACCGTTGTATTCCTGAAACTCAAGGAGAAGTTTCTGCGCTTTGCTGTACAAATCCTTTTTCTTTTCGTCATTAGGGCTGTCGTAGCCGTCGGCAAGTCCTACAAGCAAGCATAAAGCGGAAACCGTGCCGCATACTTCGCGAAGGCGGCTGATACCGCCGCCCATTGGCGATGCCATACGCAGAACTGTTTTGACATCAAGCCCTTTTTCCTTTATGTAGTCCTCGCAGGCAAGCAAGACCGATTGAGTACAATTATACCCGGATTTAAAATTTTCCTTTGCCTTTTTTCCCAGAACCGATTGTTCAATTTCTTCTTTTGTTATCATCATATGCCGTGACCCTTTCCATGTTGATGCATATGACCATGACCGTGTCCGCCGCATCCGTGATTGCCGCAACCATGCCCCTCGCTGTGGTCGTGATGATCGCAGCGTACCGCCGGGTCGTAAGCAAGTTTTCCGGCTATAAAATCATTAACCGCCGCATCCGCTTCGCCCTGCACTCCGCCGTATACGGCAATTTTAGCATCAGCTAATGCCGCCTGCGCTCCCGCTCCAATGCCGCCGCAAATCAGGGTGTCAACATTTTCTTCTTGAAGCAAGGTGGCTAATGCGCCGTGTCCTGCGCCATTACTGCTTAAAATATGGGATTCCTTTACGGCACTATCTTCCACCGTATAAATTTTAAATTGTTCGGTATGTCCGAAATGCTGAAAAATCTGTCCGTTTTCATAGGTAACTGCAATCTTCATAGCATTACTTCCTTTCTGCGTTTTACATCTGATAATTTTTCGATTATCGTCACATTTGTCGCAAAGTTCAAAGTTGCCCCCGTCAATAATCAGCGGGCGACCTTCAACCAAACATCCGGCGATACGTTTTCGCGCCGTCAAATACAATGATTGCACCGTTGTGCGAGCCACGCCCATTTGTCTTGCCGCTTCCTCTTGCGTCATTCCTTCGTAGTCCAAAAGCCTAACGCTCTCGTATTCCTCCAAAGAAATTTTTACTGCCGGAGTATCTTTGAGTGACTCGGGCAAAAAGCAAGTATTGATTGGCAAAGCGCAAATACGTCGTCTCTTTGATGGTCTACCCATTGCTCACCTTCTTTTTGACATATGTCATAAATAAAATATATTCATATTATACCAGATTTACGATATATGTCAAATATTTTGAAATAAAAACAGTATGTTCAGAGTGTAGACAAATTCATTTAAAAATCCCTTCAAATGTGATAAAATACATTTGGAGGGATTTTAATGTATCGTAAACAAAGCAGGGAAAATCAAAATCAAATACAATTCGTATGTTTAGAAGATTTAGTGCCTAAAG
>JAGBKP010000170.1 GCA_017635875.1 Selenomonadaceae bacterium
ACTTCTTCCACTAAAATCCCTCCTGAAATTAAACTGATAAAAATAAAACGTCCGTTATATTTATTATTGACATTTCTTTATGTGTATTATATAATCTTATCAAACAAATATTTATTTTATGTACACAATTATAAACACATCTGTTTTAATTGTCAATAGAAAAATAAAATATATGTTCTATCTATTTTGAAAAAATTATAAACATTGGTGAAACATTCTGATTGTCTCATTATCCCCTACAATTATTTTAATTTAAGGAGGCTATACCACATGGCTAAGGAAATTAAGGCAGATGCTCCTTATGCGGATTTTGCCCATAGACTGCGGCAATTAAAACGTGCCAAACGACTCACCCGTACTGCGCTTGCGGAAAAATGTGGACTTGTACCCGCAACGCTTGTAAATTACGAAAACGGTGAGCGTATGCCCGCCGCAGATATTGCCGCTAAAATGGCGGCGGCTTTCGGCATTACCATTGACGAACTTATGGGTGTTAATGAAAATGAAGAAACCAAACGCACGGCGATGGCGGTAGAGCGCATTAGAAGACTGTATGGAAAAAAGCAAGCGATGCAAATTAAAGAAATGCTTAAGAGCGCGGAAGGTCTGTTTGCGGGCGGAGAACTTCCGCCCGAAGTGCAGGACGATTATATTTTAGAGGCGCAAAAACTCTTTATTTTCGCTACGGAAAAAGCGAAAGAAAAATACACGCCTAAAAAATATCGCACCGAAGAAAGAGCTACCGCAAGCAGAGAACGTTTAAGAGAAATAGACGCTATCGATGACGAAATCAGAGAGAATAATAGATATTCGGGATATGTTCATCCGTATCTCAGAAGAGATTGGGAGGACTAAAGTGAATACCGATGTTTTGGAGCGAATGGATAATCTCGTCTCTCAAGCGGGTACAAGTAATTCGTATGAGTTGGCGGGTTATCTAAACGCTCATATAGGAGATATAACAAGCCCAAAATTGCTTGCTTTTGTCGTTCGCCGTTCCGGTATTGTTTGCATTGGACTTAATCCACATCTGCCAGACCATATAAAAGAAGTTATTTTAATGCATGAGGTGGCTCATGTTGCGTTTCATTTGGATTTTTTCGATAATCAAGGCTTTTTTCACGGCGAAAGTTCTTTTCAATTACTAAAAAATCAAACCATAACGATACAAGAATATGAAGCAAATCTCGTAGCCGCCGATTTTTGTTTACCGACAGACGATATTCTGGAAATGTTAGGCTTCAACAATAACGCAATGAAAGAATATCGAAGATATATGGAAAAGTTCAAAAAACACCGGCAAGAATATGAATACTTCATGGGTTCTACCATTTTTACAACGCAATCGGAATGGACAAGGAAAAGGTTGCTTCAATTGAAAAAACAAATGATATATTGGCAAAATGTACTGGAGGAAATGCAACACGACCTGACTTTTGAGGGCGATTTTATGAGTGTAGATGAAATCTCAAGAGAATTTGAAGTTCCAAAAACCATTATAGAATATAAATTAGAAGCTTTGCGTCATCGTGGGTATGATATTGACGAATTAGAACTCACAAGTTGTAATAAGGTATTTATGTGATAACTTTTAACACTAAAGCACTAATACAAACTTTGTAGAAATTTTAAAGTGAAAAACATAAATGGAGGTTTCACAGAGATGAAAGGCAAACTCGAACTCACATGGGCGGGGAAAGACGAACCGCTCCTTATCGAGCCGCGCATTCTTTTATACGATGAAAAAAAATCTTACGGAGCACAAGATACGGGAAATATTCTGATTCACGGAGATAATTTACTTGCGTTAAAGGCACTTGAAAAAAAGTATGCTGGCGAGGTAAAGTGCATTTACATAGACCCGCCGTACAACGCAGACTCGCTAAATGAATATTATGACGATAATTTTGAACATAGCGAATGGATAAAACGAATGTACCCCCGATTAGAAATTTTACAAAAATTACTTGTTGAAGAGGGAACTATTTTTATTCAAATTAATGATGACGAACAAGCGTATTTAAAAGTAATTTGCGATGAGATTTTCGGTCGCAGGAATTTTATAAATATTATTTCTGTGAATATGAAAAACATTGCAGGAGCATCAGGTGGAGGAGAAGATAAACGAATAAAGAAAAATTGTGAGTATATTTTGGTTTATGCAAAAAATTATTCAGCGTTAGTTCCATTTACGGGTCCGTATGTTTATACCGAAATGTCCGACTTAATTGCGTCATATTTGAGTGAGGGAAAAAGTTGGAAATACACTACTGTTTTGATTAATCCGGGAGAAAAAGTTTTTATTGGTAAAACCCTTGATGGAAGTGGTAATGAAATTAAAGTATATTCTCGTTGTAACTACGAAATGATGTCAGTTAAGCAAGTAGCTAATCGTGATGGTATATCTGAAAAAGAAGCATATAAAAAATATGGTACTAAAATTTTTAGGACAACAAATGCCCAAACATCTATTCGTACACGAATAATTAAATTTCGACAAGATAATAATATACATGATGAGCTTTTATCCATAGAATATGTACCACAAACTGGAAAAAATAAGGGTTCGTTATATGAACAGTTTTATAAGGACGATATTTGTAATCTTTTTGTTTGGTTAAAAGATACTTCAGAAATAATAGATGATGTTTTATATAAGCGCGATTTACTTGGTACTTACTGGGATATGAATGCTTGGATGAAAAATTTAACTAAAGAAGGGAATGTTGAATTTTCTAATGGAAAAAAACCCGAATACTTAGTAAAACAAATTATAGAAATGTCTACCAACCCGGGCGACCTAGTCCTAGACTCATTCCTAGGCTCCGGCACAACCGGCGCCGTTGCTCACAAAATGAATCGCCGCTATATCGGCATTGAAATGGGCGAACACGCTTATACCCATTGCAAAACCCGTCTTGACAAAGTTATCGACGGAACGGACGCAGGCGGCATTACAAAATCCGTTAATTGGCAAGGCGGAGGCGGGTATCGTTTCTATGAGCTTGCGCCCACTCTTGTAAATATCGACTTACACGGCGAGCCTATTATTTCAAAAGAATATAATGCTGAGCAATTAGCGGCGGCGGTTGCGCTCCACGAAGGATATACTTACGCCCCGGATTCTAAGTGTTTTTGGAAACAAGCAAAGGGCAGTAATAATTCCTATCTTTTTGTTACCACTCAAACTATTGATTTGCCGTATCTTGATATAATATCGAAAGAAATGCAACAGGGAGAATATTTAACAATAGCTGCATCCGTTTTGCCCACTGAAATGAAAAAACCTTATCGCAATATTTCACTAAAATACATTCCGCAAATGTTGTTGAAAAAGTGTAAATTCGGGGTAACAAACGATTATAATCTTCCGATTATTGAGCCGCCTAAAATTGAGGAGGAAGAAGATGAAGGATAATCCGTATATGGAAAATTACGATATTGGAGTTATAAGCGGAAGAATGTCGCTGAGAAATCCGCAAAGCAAGTCGCTAGAGATATTGGACAACATTCTCTCAAACATAGCACTTGAAAAACCAGATAATAATGGCGTACTCTCTCATTACGCCGAAAATATCGCAAAAATACACTCTCTTTACCCAACTTTTACCGATTTTGAGCATAAGTTTATTTCTCTTGCTTTCGCGCTTGCAACGGGAGTCGGTAAAACACGCCTAATGGGAGCATTTATTACATACCTTTATACAAACTACGCTTATAAAAATTATTTTGTGGTTGCGCCCAATATTACCATATATGATAAGTTGCGCCAAGATTTAGGGGATTTGAATAATGAAAAATATGTATTTAAAGGTTTAGATTGCTTTATAAACTCCCCCACAATATATACCGAGGACGATTACAGGCAAAAAAGGTTGCAAGAATCCGATATTCGCATATTTGTCTACAACATAGATAAATTCAATTCCGAAGGTTTAAATATGCGGCAGTCCACAGAGTTTTTGGGCGAATCTTTTATAGACAAACTCGGTAATTTGTCGGATTTAGTGGTAATAATGGATGAATCCCATCATTACAGAGCGGAAGAGAGCGCAGCGGCATTATCTTTGCTAAAGCCTATTTTAGCATTGGAACTTACGGCTACGCCTTATGTAAATGCCAAGAATAAGAAAAAAGACCGAACAGAAAAAGATAAAAAAAGCAAAGACAAAAAATCTCAAGAAAATTTTAAAAACGTCGTCTATGAGTATCGCATATCAAAAGCGATAGCGGACGGCTATACTCGTACACCCTACGCTATGACTCGCGAAAATATGGGGCATATTTCTTTTGGCGAAGAAGAGTTTGACCGTCTTATGCTTGAAGACGGCATTAAGTGGCACGAACACATAAAAGAGGCTCTCGCGGCTTATGCGCGCGTTCACAATAAGCGTATTGTAAAGCCCTTTGCGCTTGTGGTATGCAAAAATACGGCTCATGCAGAACAGATATTAAAATTCATTCAATCGGATAATTTTTTTGACGGAAAATATCGTAATAAGGTCATTAAAATCGACTCTAAGCAGAGCAAAGCTCAACGAGAAGCAAATACGGAGCTGCTTTTAAAGGTAGAGCGGGCGGATAATCCGATAGAAATTGTCATTCATGTAAACGTATTAAAAGAAGGTTGGGACGTAAATAATCTCTATACGATAATACCCCTTCGCGCGGCAAGCTCTAAAATTTTAAGGGAACAACTGATAGGGCGCGGATTGCGTCTGCCGTATGGCGAGCGCGTAGGCGATAAAGAAATCGACTCCGTAACGCTCACGGCTCACGATAAATTTAATGAGATAATAGAAGAAGCCAAAAGCGGCGAATCAATATTTAATGTTCAAAATATTATCAAAGCGGAGGAGATTGAGAAAGAAAAAATCACGGTAACTCAAATTCGCCTTGATTTTGAAACGGACGCAGACAAAAAAGCCAAGGAAGATTGCAAACAAGCGGGAATAGAGGAAAACGAAAAAAACATCTCCATCGTAAAGGCCATAAATAAAAAGATAAAGGAAAAAACGATAGAGGCAACCCGACCGAATGTAGCGGAAAAAGCAGAAGATGAGATAGCAAAAGAGAGCGTATATGATCTCAACCGCGATGAAATGTTTGCAGGGGCATACGAATCTAATCAAGATATATTTGATAGCATTTTACCAAAACTAACATAAATTAAAATAAACCGACAACAAGCGTAAACACTAAGCTAGAGTATATTTTCGCAAACTAACGAAAACCAATAAAAATTAGCGTAAAAAACATAAAATGTTGGCAATTTGTAGGCAAATTGTTGGCAGGATTTTTAGTAGACAAGCCGCGAAGATGCTATAATGACAAACAAAAAAAGCGGCAGAGAGAAAAATTTTCTCCCTGCCGTTTTTTTTTATTCCGCAAATTTCATCATTTCCTTATAGCGCTTTTGCTCTTCCGCCGTCATTTTGCCTTTCATTCTTCCCGCGCGGTCTTGCTTTTTGCGCTCTCGTTCCTGTTTTACCGTTTTGGGCGACACTCCCAATTCTTTTAGGCGTTTCGCGTTCGCTCCCGTCGGATTCGCTATAAAAGCGTCTACCGCTTCTTGTTTCTCTTTTGTTAGCCCGCTTCTCTCCTTTGAAACAATGCGCTCCATATCGCTGGATATTCTTTCGTCCGTTGACTGGAAACCTGCGGCGCGTAAAATTCTTTCCCACGCTCCTTCATAATAACTCGTTACCCTGTCGCGCTTGCCTACCTTCTCACCCGTCGCGGCTGAATAAATATTGTACATCCCCGGGCTTAACGCGCGAACGAACGACGCAACACTTCCATTCGCGCTGTCGGACACAAGCGACATAGCAAGGTTGCCGCCTTCTTCCACTATTCCCCCCGCTCTTGAAATTGTAGGACCCTGCAACAAATTCTTTAAGTCCGTCGGGATAACGTCCGCCATTCCCGCTCTTGCGGAAATATCTACACCAAAATTCGACAATACGCCGTACATTGCCGTCTTGCCTACTATTTGCCCTATCGCGGAGTCTCCACAAACTTCCATTATGCTCTTTTGTACGAAGGTTTTCATATTTTCGCCCAATAGTTTATCAAGCCAGTCAAGCGCAGGGACTTGCAACAGTCCGCAAACAATAAAATACATTCCCCAAAACGCTAATTTCTGCTTGCTTCCCGTTGCGTTTGAACACATATCCGCCATTACTTCAAGCTCTTTGAAACCGTACTTTTTGAATTGCAAAAGTAGCTGTGAGAAAATACTTCCGCGTCTAAAGATATTCGGCGCATCCGCTACGCTATAATCAAAGTTTGATTTTTCGTTTATCTCTTTCGCGTATGCTATCGCTTGTTTGTGGTTTTTGCCTTCCGCTCTCGCCTTTTCGTAAGCGACTAAAACAGTGCCGCGTCTCATTGCTTGCTCTGTGGTCTTAAAGAGTATCATACCCTTTTGAGATATTTTCCCTATCGCGCCAAGAGCTTTTCCCGCGTACCCGCGATTTATATCATACCCGCTCCCGCTGTCAAGCCCTATATCGTTTACGACGTTCGTTTCAAGTAAGATTTTGCGTTCTTTCAAATTATACTGGTAGAACGGCATATCTTTTCTCTTTAATTCGCCGTTGCGGCTTGTCATTTTGCCGTAGTGCTTAAATCCTGCGGCTATGATTTTACCAGCGTATTTCGGGCTCCCTAAATATCCCGCGGCATTGATACACTGCGACAAATTCAACAACGCCGACGATGTATTAAGATACCCCAAACACAACATACTCGTCCAGTTCGTAAGCGTGTTTGAGAGTTGCAAAGCGGCGCGGTCGCCGAAATACGGCGTTATGAAGTATTTGAAAAGTATGTTGTTCCGCAACGCTTTATTCAATACTTCTTCAACCGCCGAAGGATTCCCGTTTATATCGCCGATATAATCTTTCACATACTGCGCCAATCCTTTATGCTCTTTGTTGAAATCTCCGAAAAGTCTTTCAAAAAGGCTTATCGCCTGCGGTTTAAATTCAGTTTCCAATGCGTGATACCTTGCCACGTTGTTTAAATAATGGCGAAGTACCCACGGAAGGTCTGTCTCATATCCCGCCACGCCTTTTCTCTGCAATAAATTACCTAAAAAACGGTGGCGATTTTTCATTTTTACGCTCCCGTTCAAAAGGTCTTTCGCCTCGTCAAGCGTTAAATCGTTGCCCTTCGCTATGGAGTTCATCATCTTTTTATAGTCTTTATCGCCGACGACAACCGCGTTTTGACTTTCGTCCATTCCCAACGCTTCAAAATTAAAGGTTTTGGGCGAGATATAAACCTGTTGCCCTTTTTCAAGTTTATTGTTCTTTACCCATTCTTCCGCTTTTTTAATCGCTTCGCGCTCCGTCTTTCCGCTCCCTAGGGTCAATATGGTTTTGCCTTTCGCGTCCTTCACTCTAATCATATAGTTGTGGAAGAAATGCGGGATATAGCCGGTTAGTTTATTCACATTCCCTATACCTTCGCGGTAACTTACGGTAAAAGTGCCGTTGCGGTTTTTGTGCTTGAAAATAACCTGCATATCCTCGTCGCTTTCAAAACGCTCTAACGTCTTTTTATCGACGACAAGTTTTTCTCGTTTATAATTTTGGTATTCTTTATAAGTGATTTTTCTTCTGCCGTCGCTTTCCTTTTCGCCAACGGATTTTATTTCAACGAATTTATTATCTTGTAATTCTTTCAATTCCTTATCCGTTAAGCGTCTAGTCCATATTACAGGCTTTCTTCTCGCGTCGTTTAACATTCTGTACGCTTTGGTCATTAAACGGCGAACGCCGATATAAGCGTTAGCGACGTTCTCTCCATAATCCCTCGTGAGTTCTTCTTTTGTAAACTCTTTTTGTTCCGCGTCGCCGCGTAAAAGCACATCGTATAGGTCTTGCTTTTCTTTATCGGTTTTAACGGTATTAAGCGCGGCATCGAGTTTACGCAAGAAGTCGGAACGGTTTTTTGTAAGCGTGTCCATCGCCTTTTTGCCCATTCTGAAAAACAGTCCGAAAGTCCCTTTAATGCGCGAAGGAGAACGCAAAAGATAATTCACCATACTTATATCGTTAGTATCCGCTTTCTCCGCTTCGACTTTCACAATATCGGATTTTAGCCCCATTTTCTTTGCAAGTTTGGCGGCGGCTTTTTCAAAGACGCCTTGCTCCGTTTCGGCGCTGTCTACGCTTGCACTAAAAGAAGCACCCGCGATATTTGCCGAGTGCTTCGTGTTTGTTGTATTTTGTTGTGAAGAAGATTTTACGCCTTCTCTTTTGGCTCGCTGGACTTCGGCAGACTGCCAAGAAACAACTGCACCGCCCACTCCCTTATTTCTTCTTCTGTCCAAGGCAATTTCTCTGTAGAGGACTCCGCCATAATCCAACACTCCTTCCAATTCAGAAATCATCTGATTATAAACAGTATCAACCGTTTCTTTTGACCAATTTGAAGGGTCTTTCCTTCCAACAGTCGATATTCTCCTACGTTTAACATCATCGTCTTTTAAATGCGCTTTAAGGTCTTGAATTTGACTGCGTACACGATGAAATAAATCCTGCCTATGCGCGGAATGTTCAGATGTCAATTCAGCTAATATATCATCTAGCTTTGCACCGCTTTTAACTTGCGCTTTGATATGATTGTCTATTGCCCTCTCAATATCCGCATACATAGCCGTCTTTTGCATATCTGACAATCTGCTATTATTTTTATTATCCCCCACATTGTCCGTATTTTCAATAGGACTTTTTGCCCTATTTTCACCTTGACCGCTTGCCGCTATTCTACTCTCTAAACTTTCACCATTGGCAAGCGTCCACTCTTTACCCTTCCGCTTAAATAACGGCTTACCGTCTTTCCCCTTCAAATTCTTGAAATGGTTGTCGATAACCCGCGTCATA
>JAGBKP010000171.1 GCA_017635875.1 Selenomonadaceae bacterium
ATTTTTTATAGTAAACGACATTAAAATTTTTATTTTTTGATAAAGTTTTCTTTCTCTCTTTTCTTCTTTGTTACTTTCTTCTTTTCTCTCTTTCTTTTTCAAAAGAAAGAGAGAAAAGAAGAAAGTAAAGAAAATTTTATCGTTCACTATAAATGCAAATTCTGATTTCCGTCCCAAAATGACATATATACTGTCTTGCTTAACAAAAAATAATTCTTCGCTGGTTACTTCTGTAGTCACTTGCGCGGAATATTTAGTGCATCCGTATCGGCAGAAAAATATCGGCGCGGTAACCGCTTTTTGGCAGTTTTTATACGATGCCGATGTATATATATTCAATATAGATAATGATGTTGCGGATAAAGCCGCTCAAATTCGCGCCGAGTATGTAAATATAAAAGCGTTTGATGCTATGCAATTAGCTTGCGCTTGTTGTAAAAATTGCGATATATTTTTAACTAACGATAAACAACTCAGACAGTTTTCTGAAATAAATTGTATTACGGTAGAAGAATGGGAATATGCCGGTTAAATTGCCGCTATAAATTTTTTATCCGTATCGTTGTTTTCGTCGTAAATGTCAGAGATAATTTCTCTTATTTTTTCGTTGTCGTTTTCGTATAAACCCAAAAGATTTTTCAAAATTTCCTTGTTGTATTTATGAAGTTTTAAAGCCGACAAAAATTCTTGTTCGGCTTTTTTTATTTCCCCGAAACTTTTGTAAATAACGCCTAAAACATTATGTACCAAAGGCAAGCGAGCCTCTATTGTGTTGTCGTACTTTTTTAGCGTTTCTTCGTCTTTAACGCGCGTAAATATTTCGCTTGTAAGCGTTTCGATTTCCGCTAAATTATATTCGTCGCCGTTTAATATGTAAATAAGCTTTTCGGTGAGTAAATCGGGATGATTGTTTGTCGTTTTTAATCCTTTTTCTATAACGGCAGATATTTTTGTTTTAGGCGCGTTTGTTTCCCATAATAATTGTATGTAAAAAATATAGGCTTTTATTAAAAATTTGTGTTCTGTTTTTTTTAAAAATTCTATAGCTTTTTTTATGTTTTTCTCCGATTTTTTATAATCTTTTATCTCCAACAAACTCTCCGCGAGATAATAATACGTAATGGGATTGTTGTCGTTTGCAAAGTTTTTGATTTTTAATATCATATCGCTGTTTCGTTTATCTTTTTCTTTTAAAATTTTCTCCGAATAGCCGTTATGAAGTATTAAAAAATCAGTCTCAATAGTCGTTAAATTTTTATCGTTATAATAAAGAGCTTCGTGTATTTTGCCTTTATAGTTTAATCCCTCAATATTTCTGAAAATACGTATCTGCATATCTTTTGAAAGCGGCGCGTTGTCGTTGTCTGCGTCAAAGTTTAAACGAGGCGTTTCGACGGTTAAAATATTTTTATTATCGTTTATTTCTTCCAAAAACGGTCTTATTTTTTTACCGTGGGTTTCGTCAAAATACTCGTCAGCGTCAAGGAAAATAATCCAATCGCCGACGGCTTTAGAAAGCGCAAAATTCTTCGCCGCCGCAAAATCGTTTATCCATTTGAAATTATAAATCTGTAAATTTAAATTATGTTTTTCTTTTAAATGTTCAAGAAGTTTTACGGAATTATCCGTAGAACCCGTATCTGCGATTATAATTTCGTCCGCGATGTTTTTAACGCATTTTATATACGCGGGCAAGTTTTTTTCTTCGTTTTTTATGATACAGCAAGCGGAAATTTTCATTTGTTTTTCTCCTGTGAATTTTCAGCAGTATCGCCACAAATAAAACGGTTTGCCCAACTCCAGATTTCATTGGCAAAACGCATAGCGCGTTTAAGTCTATATTCATTTATGTCATCTTGTAATTGAATAGGATACCTTGTAACTACACCATATGGAAATAACTCATCAGCATAGTCATAAAATTTCTCATCAAACGGGCATTCATTTATATCCACATTATCTAATAATTGTGAAATATCGTGAGTTTTACGAATACTCGTACCGTTTGCTTGTTTCAACAAAACGGCTTTTACGGATTTTTCAGCAACTTGTTGCGCGTGAAAACATATAATTTCCAAAGGTTTAGGATAATACGCAGAATTTAAATGCTCGGCTACATCAAGTTCGGCTTTTGCTTGTTTTATCCATTCTATCGGATTTGTAGCTTTATCCATAAACAACAACCCCATTTTTTGCCACGCTGTTTTCAATAGAAATCGGCGAATTTTTTAATCGTTCAAATACATTTCGGCGATTTACCAATACATCGACGGGACGACTTTTCTTGTGGCGCATAGACTTCTGCGCATCGGTCATTATGTCCAATAAATTTCTTTTATCGTCATCGGGAACAATAATATAGAAATCATAATCGCTGTTTTCATTGTTTCGTCTTTCGGCAAAAGAGCCGAAAAGATAAATCTTTAACGGTTTTATCTTTTCGGCAATTAAAGAGGCTAAAAAACTTATATTTTCATATTCGTCTATTTTCATAGAATCGCCTCCGTTCTTCTTTTTTCCGCTATTTTGTGAATCTCATCAAGTTCTTCTCTCGTCATCGGAGGATTTTCTGCGTCGTATTCGTCAATATGATTATTCAACATTTTGCACATCGCTTCAATAGTATCGTCGGTAATTTTCTCTTTGATTTCTTTCATTGTTTTTATAACCATTGCCATTCGTATTCTCTCCTTTAATCACATTATACGATAAAAACTAAATAAAATCAAACAAAAAAGCGAGGCAAAAGCCCCGCTTACACGTTAAATCTAAAATTGACAATATCGCCGTCCTGCATAATATAGTCTTTGCCTTCTAGGCGAACTTTGCCTTTTTCACGCGCCGCCGCTATCGAGCCGCATTCCATTAAATCGTCGTAGCTTACGATTTCCGCGCGTATAAAACCTTTTTCAAAATCCGTATGTATCTTTCCCGCAGCTTTTGGCGCGGTGGTGTTCTTTCTTATCGTCCACGCTCTGCTCTCATCGGGTCCCGCCGTTAAAAACGTCATCAACCCCAACAGCGAAAACGCTGCGTGGATTAGCTTATCAAGTCCCGACTCGTTAAGCCCCAAGTCCTTCAAAAATTCCGCCGCTTCGTCTTCGGGGAGTTCCGCAATTTCAGCTTCCACTTTAGCAGAAATTACAACAACTTCCGCGCCCTCATTTTTAGCGAACTCTTTAACCTGTTTAACATATTCGTTGTCTTCGCCGCCAACTTCGTCTTCCGCGATATTTGCGATATAGAGCGCGGATTTTCGCGTCAAAAGGTTCATAGAGGATAAAATATTTTCTTCGTCCTCCGTGACTTCAACAGTTCTTGCCGGTTTAGACTCGTCAAGCGCGGCTTTTATTTTCTTTAAAAGCGCGTCTTCCGCTTTCGCCTCTTTAGAGCCTGATTTTAAAAGTCTTTCAAGTTTGGAGAGCCGCTTATCCACCACTTCCAAATCCGCTAAACAAAGCTCCGTATTTATAATGTCAATATCCCTTATCGGGTCGATTTTCCCTTCAACGTGCGTGATATTTCCATCCTCAAAACAGCGCACAACATGCGCGATAGCGTCCACTTCTCTTATATGCCCCAAAAACTGATTGCCAAGCCCTTCGCCTTTAGACGCGCCTTTGACAAGTCCCGCTATATCTAAAAACGTTACCGTAGCCGGTATCGTCTTCTTTGAATTATACATCTTAGTCAGTTCGTCAAGGCGGCTGTCTTTCACCGCCACAACGCCCTGATTAGGCTCTATTGTGCAAAAGGGATAATTCGCCGCCTCCGCGCCCGCTTTCGTGATAGCGTTAAAAAGCGTGCTCTTTCCGACATTCGGAAGCCCTACTATTCCCACCGATAAATTGCTCATTTTTTCTTGCTCCTACAACACAGGTCTTCGCCCTGTACCAAATTTTATATAGTTATTGTGATAATTTTTACATCATCATTGTCTGTTTTAATAATATTTTCTTTATTTGACGGGCTGGGAAGTTTAGCTGAATATTTCAATTCTTCCTCTAAATAGCAAATCAGAGCCTCTGTGGCGTTGTTTACAATTTCATCAACGCTTTCTCCAAAGGTTTGACACCCTATTAAATCAGGAAATTCAGCCCATAAACTATACTCGTCTTGATGAATTATTAAAGGATAACTATACTTATTCATAAAGCGGATATTTCTCGCATAAAACGGCTACGCGCTTTCTCGCTTCTTCTTTTTTCGCTTCGTTTGTTATATCGTTTAACACAAGGGAAATAATATCGCCCACTTCTTTCATATCCGCTTCTTTAAATCCTCTTGACGTAAGAGCGGGCGCGCCGAGCCTTAAGCCGCTTGTGACAAAGGGCGAAAGTTTCTCAAAAGGTATGGTGTTTTTGTTTGCCGTTATATTCACTTCATCTAATACAAGTTGCGCGTCTTTTCCCGTTATTCCTTTGTTTGTAAGGTCTACAAGCATAAGATGATTGTCCGTGCCGCCCGAAACTATTCTGAAACCGTCGTCTTGCAAGGTTTTGCAGAGCGTCGCCGCGTTTTTCACTATCTGCGTCGCGTATTCTTTAAACTCCGGCTTTAACGCTTCGCCGAACGCCACGGCTTTTGCGGCTATAACGTGCATAAGCGGGCCGCCCTGTATGCCGGGGAATACGCCTTTGTTGAATTTTTTCCCAAACTCCGCGTCGCGCGTCATAATAAGACCGCCCCTCGGGCCTCTCAATGTCTTATGCGTCGTCGAAGTCACAACGTCCGCGTACGGCATCGGCGAGGGGTGAAGCCCCGTAGCGACAAGCCCCGCTATGTGGGCGATGTCTACCATTAAATACGCTCCGACGCTTTTTGCGATTTCGGAAAGGCGAGGAAAATCTATAATTCTTGAATACGCGGACGCGCCCGCTACAATTAACTTTGGTTTTACCTCTTTCGCTTGCTTTTCCAACGCGTCGTAGTCTATGGTTTCCGTTTCCTTCGATACGCCGTATTCTATGAAGTTAAAATATTTGCCGGAGATATTCACCGGGCTGCCGTGTGTAAGATGTCCGCCGTCGGTTAAATTCATTCCGAGCACCGTGTCGCCCGGATTTAAGAGCGCGAAATACACGGCTGTATTCGCCTGCGCGCCCGAATGAGGCTGAACGTTTGCAAAGCCAGCGTTAAAAAGTTTTTTAGCCCGCTCAATAGCGAGAGTTTCCGCCATATCCACAAATTCGCAACCGCCGTAGTAACGATGATTGGGGTAGCCTTCCGCGTACTTATTCGTAAGTACGCTGCCCTGAGCCTCCATAACGGCGCGCGACACTATGTTTTCGGACGCTATAAGCTCCAGCTTCGTCCGCTGACGATTCAGTTCTTTATCTATAATATCAAATATTTCTCTGTCGGTATCTTTAAGGTTAGTCATAAATTCCTCCTAAATTTTATGTCTTTTATCTTCTTTCTTTTTTTCTCTCTTTTTTGCCTGTCCCGTTTGCGGGGAAAAAAGAGAGAGAAAAAGAAAGAAGCAAAGAAAAAGAGAGAGAAAAAACTTTACTAAACTCTATTGATTAGTTTTTTCTCTATTGGTTTACAACAGCTTAATTTTACAATTAAATTATTGATATGTAAAGGATTTTTTGCGATAGAGGTAGAATTGCTATTTCTTACAGAGGTGATATTTTGAAAACAAAAAGTTTATGCGTTTTAGGATTTTTCTTTGCCGTGATGTTCGTTGTTAATTCCTTTATGCCGTACTACAGGGATGATTATTTGGCGGGGATTATTTGGAAAACGCCGCATCGCTTGGAAAATTTCGGCGACGTTTTGACCTCCCTTATACTCTACTACGAATTTCACGGCGGCAGGCTTGTCAGCTTTTTCTTGCAGTTCGTTATTATGCTTTACGATAAAGTCTATTTTAACGCGCTGAACGCTCTCGCCTTCATTTCTATGATGACCCTTATCGTTATGCACGCCGCTCGGGAAATAAACGCCTTAAAGCATCCGAAACTTCTCTTTGCGGCAGGCATTTTTATGTGGCTTGGAATCTTTGATTTCGGCGAAGTCGTCGTTTGGCTCTGCGGCTCTGTCGTCTACCTTTGGACGGGCGTTCTTGCCGCGCTCTTTTTGCTTCCGTATAATCTCGCTTTAAAGGGGAAATTTTTAAAGTATAATCCCTTTTTGTCGTTTATTATGCTGTGTTTGGGAATAGTCGGCGCGTGTTCCGTCGAGAACCTCACCGTAACCACAAGCCTTATCGCTTTTGGCGTTTGCGCGTATCTTTATAAAAAGAAAACTTTAAAATGTCATTTGGTCTTTGGCGCGATAGGCTCACTTTTAGGAACTCTTATATGTATCTTTGCTCCGGGGAATTTTCAGCGGATTATAGACGACGAAGACAGGGGAATGATTTTTCATATCTTAAATCAAATCCCCGCAAATCTTGAAATGCTTCTCTTTATGCTTCCCGTAATTCTCTTGATGATACTTTCCTACAGACTTTTAAAAGTAGATCTCGCAACCGAAAAGGGGCTTTCTAAAGAAAATATAGTTTCGGTTAAAAAACATCATTTCGCTTTATTAACTTTTGTCGGTTTAACTTTATTAAGCTATATGACAAACGGGTTCTTCCAGTATTCCATTTATAACGCGATAGTGGCGGCGGTGCTTTCGCCGCTCGGCTTAACGGACTATACCACGATTTCGCATTTTCATAACACAATGTCCGGCGTTGACGAGGCTCTTCTTTATATCCTCGCGGTGAGCTACATCTATCTTAAAGGCGCGGAAGTTCTGCATATTACGAAGGCGGAAATCGCTTTTGCGAAGTCAATAACGCTTAAAGATATTATAAATCGCTACGTTGAGGCGAAAACCGCGGCGTTTTTCGTTTTGCTCTCGCTCTTTAACAATATGGTGGTTATGGGCGCGCCGTCTTTCCCGGGTCGCGCGCTGTTTTCCTCAAGCTGTATCTTTATTATGGGGGCTGTCGCGCTTATCTCCGCAAAACCCGCGTACGACGCCATATTTGAAAGCGTAAACGGCAAAGCAATTCGCATTAGCGGCATAATGCTTGTGATATTTTTGCAAATAGCATCCATCGCCGTTTTGCACAGCATTTACTTGGAGGATAAAGCGCGTGTTGCGATTATAGCGGAGCATATCGACAGTCACGATATAGTATACGTGCCAAAGTCAAAAATCCCGCTATACAGAAAAGTTCTGCGCCATATCGCATACGACGACTACGACACGGGTATGACGCGCGACCATATATCAAGATACTATAATGTGCGGACGATTAAACTATTGGAATGACAATAAAAACCCCTACGGGTATATATTCCGTAGGGGTAATTTTATTTATCCACCCTGTTTGCAAATCCGAGCGCGTCGTGGTCTACGGGGTCGTTTCGCATTTTAATTATTTTGCTTTGCCCCAATATAGCGTAGTTGTTGTCTTTGTTTTCCAGAAATTTGTAAACAATTCTTGTTAAAGCAATGCCAAACGCGATGCCTATAAATAATGTAAATATATCGATACTTTGCCATTTTGCCAAAATCCAAAACAACATTAAAATTAAACCAAGTATTGTAGCTTTCATAATATACAATGTGTCCAATTAAGGATATAATTCGGATTATTTTTTTCTGCGTTTTCTTTTGGGCGAATTTTTCTTATCAAGTTCGTTTATTTTTTTTATTTTAGCGATAATTCCTCCGAGCATTGCGTCGATAATCGCTAAAATTCCGCCTATTAAACCGATCCAATCGAATATATCCTTATTTTCCACATTTACCCTCCCTTCGTACTCACTTATCCACCCTGTTTGCAAATCCGAGCGCGTCGGGGTCTACGGGGTCGCTTCGCATTTTAAACTCTTTGTCTTCGTCTATAAGCTGGAGCATAATTCCCGCGTAGTACGGGTCAAACTGGCTTCCTCTGCCGCGCTCTATCTCGTTTCGTACGCGTTCTTGCTCCATAACGCCGCGGTAACTTCTGCGGCTCGTCATCGCGTCGTACGCGTCCGCCACAGCGATTAGCCTCGCGTCTTTCGGTATGTCCTCGCCGGAGAGCCCGTCGGGGTAGCCTCTGCCGTCCCAGCGTTCGTGATGATTTCTCGCGCCTATGGAAAGTTTCGGAAATTCCACTATGGGTTTAAGTATTTCCGCGCCAAGCGTGGTATGTGATTTTATGATGTTGTATTCTTCATCGGTAAGTCTTGAATTTTTGTTTATGATAGAGGACGGCACGCCGATTTTTCCTATGTCGTGAAGAAGTCCCATAGAATAAAGTTCCTGCAGGCGCGCGGGAGATTCGCCCGCTCTTTTTGCTATCATACGCGTATATTCGGCGACTCTTTGCGAATGACCCTGCGTGTATTTATCCTTTGCGTCTATGGTTTTGACAAGCGCGAGTATCGTTTGGTCGAAAAGACGAATATGGGCGGCGAGCCTCTCTTCAGCGAGTTGCGTCTGCTCGGCCACTTCGTCCCTTAAGTTTCGCTTTAAATATTCGTTTTGAAGCACTCGTCTTGTGCGCTCCTTTAACACCATAGGCGCGAAAGGCTTCCTTACAAAGTCCACCGCGCCCGCCTGAAAGACTTCCGTTTCAAGCTCCACGTCGATTTCGCCCGTCATAAAGATAACGGGGACGTTTTTTGTTTCTTCGCGGCGGCGCATCTCTGCTAAAACTTCCATACCGTCCATACCTGGCATATTAAAATCAAGAAGCACCAAATCCACATTATGATCGGACAAATATTTAAGCGCAACGATGCCTGAACTTTTCTTAACGACTCTTGCCATAGGCCCTAAAATGGAATTTACCATAAAAAGATTGACGTCGTCGTCGTCCACCGCAAGCACGGTGGGCTTTTTTTGTTTGTTTTCGTCCATAAAATCACCTGCATAGATTGTTTTGAAAATAATTCTATATAAACCCTAAAATTTCCTGCATTTGCAGGTGAAAAAATATTTTTGTAGAAATAAAATTATTATCATTGTAAGAAACGGAGATGTAAATATGAAAGAATACAGTCCTATAGCTAACGGCAAAGTCCGCGAGATTTACGATATAGGGGATAATTTAATCTTGGTGGCGTCGGATAGAATTTCCGCGTTTGATAAGATTTTGGATAAAAAAATCCCTAATAAAGGCAAAATTTTAACCGCGATGTCTAAATTTTGGTTTGATTTTACGAAAGATACGGTGAAAAATCATCTGATTTCAACCGATACTAAAGATATGCCCGAATTTTTCCGAAACGAGGAATTTGAAGGACGCTCTATGCTGGTAAAAAAATTAAAGATGATACCCGTAGAATGTATAGTAAGAGGATATATCACGGGCAGCGGCTGGGAAAGCTACAAAAAAACGGGAGAGGTATGCGGCATAAAACTTCCCGCGGGATTAGAAGAATCCGAAGAATTAAAAGAGCCGATATTTACGCCGTCTACAAAAGCGGAGATAGGCGAGCACGATATAAACGTATCGACGGCGGAAGCGGCAAAGTATATAGAAAAAGTATTCCCAAAGAGAGGCGAAGAACTCGCGAAAAAAATAGAGGAACTTACACTGAAAGTATATAAAAAATGCGCGGCGTACGCAAAAGAAAAGGGAATAATAATAGCGGACACGAAGCTTGAATTTGGCGTGGACGAAAACGGAGAGGTAATTTTAGGCGACGAAGTCTTAACGCCGGATTCGTCAAGATTTTGGCCGCTTGAGGGATACGAAAAAGGCAAAGGTCAGCCTTCCTTTGACAAGCAAAAGGTGCGAAACTTTATAAAGGAAACGGGCAGTTTCGAACTGCCGGAAGAAGTTATAAAAGATACCGTAAAAACTTACGAAAAGGCTTATGATTTGCTTACGAAGTAGGAGGGGGCAAAATGGCGGAACGCTTAACGTGGGATGAAATAGTAAAAAAATACCCAAGTCGCTGGATAGGGCTGACGGATGTGGAAAGAGAAGCACCGAATGACCCAAATGTAATAAGCGCGGTAGTGAAGTATACGGATAAAAGCATGAACGAGCTTTTAAGAATGCAATTTCGCGACGATAACCTTTACAGCGTGTATACAACTCCGGACGACGAACCTTTTGTGGGAATGAATTTGGTGGCGCGATATGCAAATTCTTAGCTTTGAATTGTTAAAAAATACAAACCGCCCTATTTTAACTCTTCCCACTTTTCACAATACTCGCGCTCTTATTGATACTGGGGCTGTATTTCCGGTATGGTGTGGCGAAGAAGAACTTTTGAAGGAATATGGCGCGGAGAAAATTTTAGACAGCGTGCCTTTCGGCGGCTTTGGAGGAATGACTACCGGCGCGCTTTACAGATTGTCGATCTTTAACTTAGGCGGGCTTATTTTTCCTCATATGAATATCATAGTGCACGAGGGCTTTTCCTTAACTTCGCCTTTAATTCTTCCTGCCACTATTTTTAGAAATTTAATATTTGAAATAGATAACAAACGCCATACTTTAAAAATAACAATACCCGACGATGAATCAAACATTAGAAATTTTATAATACGCGAGGAAAACGGACATTTAAGAGTGTTTGTAAGTAACGCTTAAAGAAAGAAGTTTATCATAATAATAAAGTTTTTCTCTCTCTCTTTCTTTGTTACTTTCTTTCTCTTTCTCTCTCTTTTTTTCAAAAAAGAGAGAGAAAGAAAAGAAAGTAGGATATTATAGTTAAAGGAGATAACAAATGGAAACATTTTGCATAGCCCTTGGCATAGTTGGGCTTATGATTTTTGCTTATCGCGGCTGGTCGATTATTTTAATCGCGCCGCTTTTTGCCTGTATCGCGGGAATATTCAGCGTGTACGGCATACTTCCTACCTACACGGAACTATATATGACGCGTTTTGCCGAATACACTAAGACTTATTACCCCGTATTCCTTTTCGGCGCGGTGTTCGCGCGGCTTATGGAAAAAGGCGGACTGGCATCTTCTATCGCCGAAAAGATTATAGATATTTTAGGCGAAAAACGCGCGATACTTTCCGTTATTTTAGGCTGTATGGCGCTCACTTACGGCGGACTTTCGGTGTTTGTCGTCGCTTTTGTTATGTATCCCTTCGGCGCGGAACTCTTCCGCAAAGCGGATATTCCGAAAAAACTTCTACCCGCCACGCTCTGTATGGGTATATTCACCTCCGCTATGGTGGCTCTCCCCGGTTCTCCGCAAATTCAAAACATCATTCCTTCCTCCTATTTCGGCACAACCACTTGGGCTGCGCCCATTATAGGCATATTTGCTACCGTTCTCTTTATGGGCGAGGCTCTCTCTTATCTCCTGTACCGCGCAATAACGCTTAAGAAAAAAGGCGAAGGCTACGGCGAGGAGGCGGACAGCAGAAAACGCCGCGACAGAACGCTTCCTCCCGCGTCTCTTGCCGTGCTTCCTTTGATTATGATTATAGTCATAAATATAATACTTTCTAATCCCTTCGGTTGGTCGTGGGGTTTTCATTGGGACGAAAGCTCGCTTGAAGTGTTTAAACCATTCGGTTTAACGCTTATAGCGGGCAGCGTCGGAAAAGTTCAGGCGATATGGTCTATCTCCGTTGCACTGATAATCGCAAGTTTTGCGGCGGCGTATATCGGCAGACGCAAATTTACAAAGGGAAGCGAAAGATACATCGACAACATAAACTACGGCGCGGCGACATCCTGCGCGGCGGTGTTAAACGTATCATCAGGCTTTGCGTTCGGCTCCGTGCTAACGGCTTTGCCCGGATTTCTTCCGATAACCGATATGTTAATTTCATTAGGCAATTCCGCAGGACCTCTTATCTCCGCCACCGTAACGACAAACGTTATGGGCGCGATAACGGGCTCCGCGTCCGGCGGAATGACGATAGCGTTAAACCTTTTAGGCAAAGAATGGCTCGATATGGCGATAGCGCAAAACATTCCGCCCGAAGTACTTCACCGCATCGTTTCCATTGCCTCCGTAGGCATAGACCCTGTCCCCCACAACGGCGCCCTTGTCACCCTACTTTCCATCTGCGCCCTTACCCATAAAGTCGCCTATTTCGATATTTTAGTCTTAATGGCAATGAAATTCTTTATCCCTTACCTCTGCGTCGCTTTTTACCTCTTAACAGGTCTTTGTTGAATTTTTTAAAACCCTTCTTTTCTTTCTTTTTCTTATAAGAAAAAGAAAGAAAAGAAGCAAAAGAAAGAAAAAGAATTTTAATATAAAAACAATAGAAGAAAAACTAATCAATAGAGTTTATTAAAGTTTTCTTTCTCTCTTTTCTTTTTTGTTACTTTTTTCTTTTCTCTCTTTCTTTTTCAAAAGAAAGAGAGAAAAGAAAAAAGTAAAGAACCCACAAAAAGGAGAATAAATATGGCAGACAAGAAGCTTTTGAAGAACTTAAGCATATTTGACCCCGAGTTATTTGCCCTATTAAAGGAATCGCATACAAAGCAGCAGTCGATGCTTTCTTTAATGCCGACGGCGAACGCCATAAGTCCGTTTTCGACGTATTTGATGAGTTCGGCGTTTGCGAGCGAATTTTTGGATCATCATTTTAAGGAGCATCACGGCAGGCTTGAAAAACTTGCGGAAAGGCGGTTTAGAGAGCTTTTTAAAGCGGATCACGCAATAGTCAGAGTAGAATCTCACGCGGCGGCAAGCCGCGTGGTTTTACAAGCGTTATGCGAAAAAGGCGACAATATTTTATCCTTCAACCTTCGTAAGAAAGAACACTGTACAGGCGAAAGTATGCAGTATAACTTTATAAAGTTTGCGCTGGAGCCGGATACTTTAGAGATTGACTTTGACAAGCTGCTCGCAAAGGCAAAGGAATGTAAACCCAAGCTTATAATTTATTCGCCTACCAATTATCCTAAGAACATCGACTGTTTAAAGCTCCACGACATAGCGAGAACGGTAGAAGCAAAACTATACGTGGATATTGGGCAGAACGCGGGTCTTATCGCGGCGGGGACGCTGCCTTCCCCCGTACCGTACGCGGACGTTGTTACCTTTGCGGCAAACGACGCGCTTCACGGGCCGCAGAGCGGCATTATTCTATGTAAAAAGGAACTTGCGGATATTTTGGACAGAGCCGTAATAAATACGGGACATTTCAACTTAAAGAAAAATATGCTCGCCGCTTTTGCTATGGTTGCTAAAGAAGCCCTGACGGACGAATACAAAGCCTATACGGAAGAAGTGATTTTAAACGCCAAAGCGTTAGAAGAGGGCATAAAGAACGCAAACGCCGAAACGCTCCTTTCTCCTACGGAAAATCATTTAGTGCTCGTTAAAATTCCGGACGACCAAGACGGAGAGACTTTGGCGGCTAAATTTGCGGAAGCGGATCTGCTCGTAAAACCCGAAAGACTTTTAACGACGGACGACAACATCTCTTTCCCCATACTTCGTCTATCGACTTTAAGCGCGACGACAAGAGCCTTGACGCCGAAGGAAATGGAAGAAGTCGGCTGGCATATAGGCGCGTTTTTACATTCTCCGCAGGATAAAGAGAGCATCAAAGCAATAGCCAGAATGATAAAACGTATGGTAGAATCTCTTCCCATTTTCGCGGAAGATTGGCTGCCGGAACTTGAGAGCATAGATCACGGCAAGGCGGATATGGCGATAAACGCTATGATTCATTTCGGGGTATAAAAAAGAGCGTTTACACGCTCTTAAAAAAGGAGGGGGATTTCTTGAAGGCTTGGGAAGAATTGACTATAGCGGATAATTTTTTGTTTCAAAAGGTTATGCAAAATCCGCAACTTTGTAAACGGTTTATTGAAAAATTGTTGCATATAAAAATCAAAAAAATTATCTATCCCCATTCGGAAAAAACTATTGAAATGAGCCCAACGCAAAAAGGGATTCGGCTTGATCTATATGTTGAAACCGATGACGGCGTTATTATTGATATTGAAATGCAAACTACGGATAAATCCGGCGATTTTTTGCCCAAGCGAACCCGTTATTACCAAGCGATGATTGATCTAAACATTTTGGAGAAAAGAAAAGATTATATCGAACTCAAAAAATCATATATCATCTTTATCTGCACTTTTGATCCGTTTTCGGATTATAACCGAAAAATATACACATTTTCTAATTGCTGTCACGAGCAAGATGAACTGCAGCTTGGAGACGATACGATTAAAATTTTTTTGAATACGAAAGGTATTGTCGGCGAATTAGACAGCGATATAGATAAGTTTTTGTCTTATGTTGACGGTAAAGCCGCCGAAGGCAAGCTTACGCAAGATATTGCCGCAGAAGTTAATCGAATAAAACAACATAAAGAAACGAGGCTTGAATATATGACATTAGAGATGGAGATTAAAGAACAAAGGCGAGATGCTTATAACGAAGCCGTAATGGACAATATTTGTTCGCTTATGACAAAAAAGGGGTGGAGTTATGACGAGGCTTTTGATATTTTTGATATTTTGCCGAAAGATAGGGTTAAATGGAAAAAACAAATAGAAAAAAGAAAATTATGATTTTAACAACTTCATTCGCCTTAATATTTCGCTCGCCACATATCCGATAACAAGCCCCGTCGCTATTCCTACGGGACATAATACGCTTATGTAATGGAAAAAAGCGTTCGAGTTAAGTATAAAATACGCGACAATAAGCTGTGCGAGGTTATGGCAAAATCCCCCAGCCGCGCTTACGCCGTAAAGGGAAAATTTTCCGCTCTTTTTTAACAGCGTCATTATAAAAAGGCTAAATATTCCCCCCGCCGCGCTGTATAAAAATATGGTAGGTCCGCCGAAAAACATCGCGGAGAGCGTCGTTCTTGTTAAAAGCACCAAAAACGCGTCTTTCGCGGAAAAATAATAGAGCGTAAACACCGTAACGACTTGCGCTATACCAAGTTTTGCGCCGGGAGCAAAGAGCGGCAACGGAAGGACGCTTTCAATAAGGAAAAGTATTAAAGAAAGGGCGACTAAGTTTGCAAGCAGCGCGGTTTTTTTAATCATCTTCTTTAACCTCTATTAAAAGTCTATGCGGAAGGCAGGCTATAACTTCCCCCGCGTTTTCTATTTTTCCGCTCCTAACGCAGATTTTATCGGCGCAATCTGCGCTTTCTACGGCGACGGTATTGTTTTCGATTTTAACAATATTTTCGCCGTATTTTGTTTTTACGGTTAAAACCGCGTCTTTATCAAGGCTTACCGTTTTATAATGTTCGTTATTTACGCTGACGACGGCGATTTTTGCGGCGGAGCGGTTGATAAAAGCGAGTGGAATAAACGAAAACAGAAGCAAAACTATAATAAGAAGAATATCGTTAATTTTCATAATAAACCTTTTGCAGTAAATGACATTAAAATCTTTACTTTTTTGATAAAGTTTTCTTTCTCTCTTTTCTTCTTTGTTACTTTCTTCTTTTCTCTCTTTCTTTTTCAAAAGAAAGAGAGAAAAGAAGAAAGTAAGGAACCTAAAGGAGGAAAAACTATGCGAGACGCTTGGGCAAAGATAAATTTATCGGCTATAAGAAACAACTTTCAAATTATAATGAGCAAACTTACGAAAGGAACTAAACTTTGCGCCGTCGTAAAAGCGAACGCTTACGGACACGGCGCGGAGCAAATTGCAAGAGTCGCGCTCGATATGGGCGCGTATTATCTTGCGGTGGCTACCGTTGACGAAGGGGTGGAACTCAGAAAAGCGGGAATAACCGCGCCGATTTTGATTTTGGGTTTGTCGCCGAAAGAAAGCGCGAACGAAATCGTATATTACGATTTAACGCAGGGCGTTGCGGAACTTTCGCTTGCAGAAGCCATATCAAGAGCCGCGAGTGAGCAGGGGAAAATCGCCAAACTTCACTTAAAAGCGGAAACGGGAATGGGGCGCATAGGAGCAAACGCAAAAGACGCGCCGCAACTCGCAAAAAATATAGCGGAGCTGGAGAACATAGAGCTTGAGGGGATATATTCCCATTTTGCCGCCGCAGACGAGAAGGACAAGTCCTTTGTAAAGATACAGCTTGAAGTCTTTACAAAGGTTATAGAAAACTGCGAAAATCTAGGCGTGAAGTTTAAACTTCGCCATATAGCGGAATCCGCCGCGATTTTGGAAATCCCCGAAGCGCATCTCGATATGGCGCGGGCGGGAATTATCGAATACGGGCTTTTCCCATCAGCCGAAGTTTCGCATAGCGCGCCGTTAAAAGAAGCGTTTACCCTGCAAGCGAAAATCGTATTTTTAAAGACGATAGAAAAAGGCGAAAGCGTAGGTTACGGCAGGGAATTTATCGCAAAACGAAAGAGCAAGATAGCTACGCTGCCCATAGGATACGCGGACGGCTATATTCGCGCGTTTAAAAAGGGCGAAGTCTCCGTTCGTGGAAAACGCTGTAAAATTGCCGGCAGGGTTTGTATGGATCAAGTAATGATAGACGTAACGGATGTTCCTGATGTTGCCGTCGGCGATATTGTTACGCTCTTTGGCGGAGATATTCCCATAGACGAAGCGGCGGGGTTTATTGATACCATAAATTATGAACTTCCTTGTTTGGTTGGGGGCAGAGTGCCTCGGGTTTATGTGGAATAAGGTTTTATTTTTCTTTTGCGGTTTTTTTTAGAATTTTTGCACATATTTTTAGTTTTCGTTTGTGTACTTTCTTTGCTCGTGCAAAGAAAGTACCAAAGAAACACGCAAGGGGTTTTCACCCCTTGACCCCACACTTTATTTAACCTATTTTTTTCGTTTTCATCGTTGCTGTTGAAGAAGTATGCAAATGTTTGTACTGTTCGTTGTCCGCTAAAATCGCATCACGCGATTTAGGCGGACGCGCCCCATCCTTGGGGCGCACTATACCGGCACTTTTGCTCTTTTAGGTTTTTGTTTGATACTGTTTTTAGTTTTTTTAGTTACATTGAGTTGTTGCTACAAAGCGTAAACTAATCGCGGTAATGCGGCGCAGGACGCGCCGCCGTTCGCGTTTGCCCCACGGACGGGGCAAAGCGAACAACGAACAGTTGTGGGGTCTCGAACTTCTTCAATAGCAAAGATGTAAACTGCTTTACTTGCAGGGTCAAGGGGCGGCGTCGCCCCTGCGTGTTTTCTTTTTGCTTCGTTTTTCTTTTGCACGAGCAAAAGAAAAATGAAGACAACGAAAACTAAAACTATTTGCCAAAACTCTACAACAGCAAAAACCCAATCTCCCAAAAATCAAAAAAAATCAAAAACCAAAAACCAAAAACCTCACTTCACAAAAAGCACCGCGTCTCTTACAAACTTCCCAAGACTGCCGTCGGCTATCGTCACCGTTTCGCTTCTTAATACCGCTTCTTCGTAGTCCGATATTACCCCATTTAGCATTTCTTCATAATCTCCGTTATGTTTGTAGACTTTAAGCATACTCACCGCGTTTTCGGATAGTTCCACCAGCTCTTTCATCTCTTTTAACTGCGGCTCCATCTCGCGTAAATCCTTTTTCGGAAGTTTTTTCAGCAAAGTGTTCGTCGCTTTATTAAGCGCGGCGAGCTCTTTTTCCACCGCTTTAAATTCCTTTTCCGCGTCTTCGTCTAATCGAAGTTTTTCAAAAAGCGCGGCGGTCTTTTCGTTAAACTCTCTGCCGTCAACTCTGCCCACCTTCGCCCAACTGTTTTCCATATGCGTGGAATGAGCGGCGACCAAAATCATTTCTTTCGCTAAATCCTTGTACTTATATTTTATAACTTCTCGATACGCCTTGTCGGGGTTGTATTTCTTTGGATTTTTCGCGTAAATCGCGCCCGTGCCTACGGCGATTTTCGAGGATTCCTCAAATTTCATAGGATTAAAGAATATCGCCGGGACTTTTGATTCTGTCGGCAAATCTTCAACCGGACCCAGAGCGAGCTTTTCTTCCATATAATCGTTTACGGGATAGTTCCACCAAATACCAAGATTTCTGCCGTAAATTCTTGACGCAGCCTTATATTCTATATCGGGGATAGAGTCGCACACTACGCCTCTGCCCGTATATAACGGCAAAACGCTTTTATCCAAAGTTTCGGAAAAGGTTTTGGTGTATTTTTTTACGACGGAATTTTCTTCCATATTCAGCGCATAGTATTCCGTAGGTACGGTTATTAGCGGCGATACGTCTTTATGCTTTTTTACGAAATTCTCCGTCAAATAGTTTAAAAAATCCGCCTGACCTTTGCCGTCCTTGTCCTCTATATCGTCAAAAAATATCGCAAAATCCCTCGCGCCTAATTTATACACGGCTTCAAGCTTTTCCGTCATAATTTTGCGGTCTTTTTCTCCCGCTTCTCCCGCATACTTTAAATCAAGCCCCGGCGATACGGCGAATATAAACTTAATCTTATTTTCTCTCGCGAATTTTATGAGTTTCGCGAGATTTTTTTCTTCAAAAGCGGGATAAGGCTCTCTCCAAAGTTCTCTGTGATACGGATCGTCCTTTGGCGCGTAAATATAAGCGTTCATATCGTAATGCGCCATAAACGAGAGCATATCCATCCTCTCTTTTTGTGTCCAAGGCGTGCCGTAAAATCCTTCCACTACCCCTCGAAGCGGAATTGGCGCAGCATACGCCGCCCCTTCTATCATCCCTGCCATTAAAAGCGCGGCGGTTACTCTTTTTATCATCTTTTTCATATTTTTACCTCTTTTTTTAAGATTTATTTATTTACTTTTTTCTTTTCTCTCTTTCTTTTGAAAAAGAAAGAGAGAAAAGAAAAAAGTAACAAAAAAGAAAAGAGAGAAAGAAAACTTTATCAAACTCTGTTGATTAGTTTTTTCTCTATTGTTTTTTATATTAAAATTCTTTTTCTTTCTTTCTTTTGGTACTTTTCTTTCTTTCTTTTTCTTATAAGAAATAGAAAGAAAGAAAAGTACCAAAAGAAAGAAAGAAAAAGAATTTTAATATAA
>JAGBKP010000172.1 GCA_017635875.1 Selenomonadaceae bacterium
GTGGGAGATGGCGCTACCACAAGAACTATCACAAGAACAAAATATAAAACTCGCAAAGGATTTTATCAAAAAATATTTTGTAAACGAAGGGATGTGCGCCGATTGGGCGATCCACTATGACTCCAAAAATCAAAATCCACACTTGCACGTCATGACCACGGTCCGCAAAATGGATAAAAATCAAAATTGGATGCCGAAAAAAAAGGAAAGAATATATCTTAGATGAAAACGGCGAAAAGCAATATAACAAAAAATCCAAAACATATAAGTGTCACACAATACCAACTACAAATTGGGATCAAGTAGAATTTTTACGCTCGATACGTCGAGCATGGGCAAAAGAACAAAACATAGCACTAAAAAGTGCAGGGAGAAAAGAAAGAGTAACTGAAAAAAGTTATGCAGACCTTGCAAAAAAAAACCAACTCTACAAATATCTTAGAGCGACAAAGCACAGAGGGCAAACGTCAAAATACAATAACGATGACATTTTGGCACAAAATGAAAAAATAATCCGAACGTATATCCGCGATGCGTGCCGGACATATTATCGTTGTTACGCCCGTAACCACAAAACGCAAGTCGGCGTAAAAATCCGACAAAGTTGTATGGGTATCAAATCGGCGGGATTTGCGCCGGCAAAATTGCAAAAAATGTTCGAAGAAGAAAACGAAAAGATAAAATCAAACATAAAAAAACTCGGACACGATGCACTAAAGCCGGAAATCATTTGGGACTTGTTGTCTGAGTATGAAAAACAAGATCTCACGTATAGACAAGGGCGTGACTTATAGCGCAAAGCTTAAATTGGTCCGAATCGGACCACTAGGAGAAAAGCACTTTTTGTCTTATCACTACAGTTCAAATATCATATTTTTTCTTTTTTCCGGTTTGCGTACTAATCAATATAACAATAACCTATAATGTAAGGCCCAAAGATAAGATTTTTATAAAATCATCATCAGTCAATCAATTCAAAGTTTGAAGTTTCCTTCCCATTATATTATATGAAGGAAACTTCCCACCCCTTGTTATGTATGATGATGTTTTTAAATGTTATTGATTGTTATAGGCGATTTTCGTCCACTCCCGGCGCGGTTTCCGGGAGTTTATTATAAGCATTTGTAAGGTTTATTATAAGTATTTGTAAGGTTTATTATAAGCATTTGTAAGGTTTATTATAAGCATTTGTAAGGTTTATCATATTAATTATATGTTGACATAAAATATAATTTATAGTAAAATCATAATGAGGTGATTGTATGTTAGAGAAATATACTGCGTATCAAGCGAATCCATTAGTTGAAGCAATTAAGTATGATTCCATAGATGAAAATAGACTTTTTTTAGCCTGTGTACAACAATTAAATCCACACCTTCCAAATTCTGATTATTATGATGAAGATTTTAAAGATATTACTGTTCCTATGAATGAGGTAATAAAATTCTTTGGCGGGAATGATAAGTATTATAATATTTTAGTTGAAGTATCAAAAAAATTATTAGGTAAATATATTTTTATTGAAGATAAAGAAATTAAAACATTTAGAGGATATACTGTGTTTGAATATATTGAATTTGGGAAAAAATTTGGAGGATTGCATTTTAAATTTACTAATTCGATGAAACCTTTTTTACTTGATTTATATAATAAAGGATTTACTGGTATAAACTTAAAAGAAATTTTTAATTTGCGTTCTAGTTATGCTTTACGAATTTTAGAGTTATTGTTACAATACAAGGGTATGGCAAATAATGAAGGTAATTATGAAAGAACATTTAGTTTTGAAAAATTACGCAAAATATTAAATGTTCGTGGAACATATAAAAATCCGAGTTTATTTTTAAAGTATGTAATTATTTCACCGATAAGCCAAATAAATAAAAAAACTCGTTATACGATAACTTATACAGTACAACGCAAGGGAAAGAAGGCAATAGGAGTAACATTTCAAGTTGTTTTACCAAAAGATATACCTGTAAAGGAAACTATAGATGTTACAGAGGCTGACATAATTGAATCAAAACCGAAAAAAGAGAATATTCCTGCGCCCGACACTTCGGCGGCTCCGGATATGCAGTCATCGGAGATAGCTCCGGCGAAACTTTCTTCGGAACGGCAAGAGCCTATAAAACCTCGAAAAAAATTAGAGGAATATACGGAAGAAGAAATATACGCGCTAGAAAAACTCTTAAAAATTAAAATAATTGAGAAAACTGCATTTGAAATCATTGATAAATATGGGGTAAAGGCGGTTGAATGGGCATTTAATGATTATAACAATGCAAAAAGCAGAGGGGTAGCCGTAAATAATCCTGCCGGTTTTATCATAGATAAAATACCACAATACGAGTCAACAGTACCTACGGCAGACGATATTTTTAAACTCGCCGAAGGCTTTAGAGCAAAAAAGGAAGAAAAAAGAATTAAAGAGAAAGAAGAAGCCAAACGGCAGAAAGAGGAAACTAATGCGAAAGAAGCGGAACGCAAAGCAAACAGAGTGGCGTGGAAAGACTGGGAGGTACAGGCTCTCGCATTAAGCTACATTAAAAACGGCAACACATTTGTCGATGCCGACAAAAAAGCTATAGAAGAAAGAGGTTGGAAACCCGAAGAACTATTAAACAAACCGGAGTATATGGCATTTTTTCACCCAAATAGTGAAGTTTCACAATATATCCGTATCCGGCGAAAAAAGAACAAGGCAGGTGATGCGAATTGAAAACTTGGGAAGAACTATCAATAGAGGACGATTTTCTGTTCCAAAAAGTTATGGAAAATAAGGAAATTTGCCAAACCTTCTTGGAAAAAGCATTGAAGCGAAAAATCGCCAATATTCACTATTTTGAAAGCGAAAAAACTGTGAATCTAAGTCCCGAAAACAAAGGCGTTCGTTTTGATGTTATGGTCGAAACCGCAGACGGAACAATGATAGATGTAGAAATGCAGACTTCCGACAAATCGGAATGGCTACCCAAACGAACGAGATACTATCAAGCAATGATAGACATAAACACTCTCGCCAAAGGCAAAAAGGCGAGTTATAAAAGATTGCCGGAGTCCTACATTATTTTTGTTTGCACCTTCGATCCGTTCGATAAATCTCGCAAAGTATACACATTCACCAACCAATGCCAGGAAGAAAATTTTGAACTAAATGATGGCACTACAAAAATTTTCTATAACACAACCGGAACTGCCGGCGAACTAGACGAAGATATTGAAAATTTTTTGAATTACATTGAAACGAAAGCCGTGAAAGGCGATTTTGCAAGAAAGGTGGCGAACGAGGTGGAAAGACTAAAAGCTCACGATGCGCTGAAATTAGAGTATATGTCGTATTTTGCAAGAATGGCGGACGAGCGTGATGAGGGACGCGAGGAAGGGACGATAAACTCTATTCGTAACATTATGAAAAACCTTAATTTATCTTTAGAAAAAGCTATTGAGGCAACAGGTGTTCCTAAAACCGAGCAAGCAATGTACCGAGATAAAATTCTAGCAATGAGTTGAGTGACGCGAATGTGTCAATAAACCTTATTGACACATTCGCTATTTTTATGATATTATTGTATCAATAAAGCATTTTGTCACAAAGAAAGGGATGAGAACTGTGACTTTTTTGGATTTACAAAGACATATACAACAAACCCGGAAAGCGCGAAAAGGCGTAAAAAATAAGCGTGATTACTTCGCGGACACAACATTCGATGAAGAAATGGTATGGCACAAAATATACCAAAGAGCATTGAAAGCCGCGAACGAAGTAATTAAGCATTATACCGAAATAGGCGAATTTAATCCGGAAGAAAAAATGAATGTGTTTTTTGGGGAAAAATCAAAATCCGATAAAATAAATAAAAATCTAGAAAAAGAAAACCAAAAATTGCAAGCCGAAATAATAGAACTAAAAAAACAACTAGAAAAATTTCATCGGGGCGGACGAAAAAGCTACGATGATGCGATGATACAACAAGTCAAATCCGCGCGCGCGAATGGCGAAACTTGGCGCGGATTAGCAAAACGGCTCTGTATCAGCACCACGACCGCGCAAAAATTACAAAAAGTGAAATTATAGGAGAAATAAAAATGCAAGACGAAATCAAAAAATTCAGATCAATGGTACGTCGTTATAATAAACTCCGGAATACATCGTCAATAATGTGCGATCAATATATTTACAGCATAGAACAAAAAATCAAAAAGCAAAATGGGCGTGCCGAACGCAGCCACCGAACCCATCAACTTATTCTGATCGGTTCGACCTGGCGTGATTTTTTATTTGATAACTGTTTGTATAAATATATGTACAATGTTAATTTTTTTGATAAAGTTCTAAAAACAATCAAAAATGTAAATGTGGCAGAAGAATTAATTTTAGATTTTACTGATGATGTTTTGTTACCATCACCATATAACGGTCGAAATAAAAAAGTCATACATCATTATTGTCAGATTGGGGGGGACGTGGGAGGCGTATTGGCGCGGTATCTGCAAAGATGACCACCGAGATAAACGTCTATATAAAATTTTTACTCAGATTGAACACGGCAATTTTGATGTTAACAAAATTGATGATGACAAATATATTGATTTTAATTTTTTCTGTAACGAAAATCGTTGTGAAAAAATCGGATCATTCAACAATTTCTTTAAATCCCGATGCCTGAAATTGGATGAAAAATTTTTTTATCTATTTTTACGGCAACATAAAAATGAAATCATAGATGCCCTCATTCAATCGTAGCAGCCGGATAGGCTGCTATTTTTTTTTTGCGAAAAAAATAAAATAAGAATTTTTGCCCGTCCTCATCTGTTACCATAGCATAAGGGCGCACTTATACACCACTCACGTGGTGCCGTGCGATTTTGCCCCGTTAGGGCAAAATAAACCGGCGATGTGTCGCCGGTAGCGCGATAAATCGCGCCCACTTATCATCATTTTAGGAGATGTTGCACAATGGCAAGCTATCATTTGACGGTAAAAATTTGTGGGCGCGGTCGCGGCATCGGCGGCAGTGATCAGTCACCCATCGCCGCAGCTGCATACCAGAGTGGCGAAAAACTTTACAATGAAAAAGATGGTGAATATAAAAATTACGGACGCAAAGAGCGCATCGTCACACAAGGGTTGATACTCGCCGATAATTTTCCGCCGGATTGGGGGCGTGAAAAATTATGGAGTGAGGTCGAAAAATCCGAAAAAAATAAAAATGCGCAGCTTTACCGGAAGTGGGAGATGGCGCTACCACAAGAACTATCACAAGAACAAAATATAAAACTCGCAAAGGATTTTATCAAAAAATATTTTGTAAACGAAGGGATGTGCGCCGATTGGGCGATCCACTATGACTCCAAAAATCAAAATCCACA
>JAGBKP010000173.1 GCA_017635875.1 Selenomonadaceae bacterium
AATGTTTAAATTTTTTTGTTTTTGTGTTATTATTACATTGAGGCATTTGGATCTTCCTTTCAGGTTTGTTGGCTAACTTTATTTTACCTGAATTTTTTCCAAATGTCTCATTTAATTTTACAACTAACCAAGCCTTGATTTTAAGTTGATTTTAATAAAAAACATTAGGATTTTTTTTCTGTTTGTGATATACTGTTATAGTTTTTGGAGGTGAGAAATTGAAGGAGCTTATAAAAAACATCGCCCGTTGGCAAGATGAACACATCGCGTCGTTTAACGCTGAAGATGACGGCGTAAAAAACGCTTTTCGCTTAAAAAAAGAGCATATCGCCTTTGTGCGGAAACACTCTAAAGAATTGGCAAAATCTTTGAATTTAGACGAGCATTTGGTTGATTTAGCCGAACTTATCGGGCTTTGTCACGATTTGGGGCGCTTTTACCAATACGACAAATACAACACCTTCAACGACTCCGTATCAGAAGACCACGCGGCGCTCGCGCTTAAAATCTTTGAAGAATGCCCTTATAAAAAAGAAATTTTACCAAAAGATTTATTTTTAATGCAATTTGCAATTTTTAATCACAACAAGAAGGAAATCGAAGAAATCGCAGGCGACGCAAAAGACGCGATAACTCTGGCAAAAGTCATAAGAGACGCGGACAAACTCGATATATACAGAGTTTTGGAGCCATATCTTACGGGAGAAAGCGCAACCGGCGCGCCGAATTTTGTAAAAGCGGACGCGTCAAACGATATCAGCCCTGATTTTATGGAAATTTTCGTTGAAGGAAGGCAAGCGGACTACAACGAGATAAAAACTCACGGAGACAGAAAACTCGTTCGGCTTCTTTGGATTTACGACATAAATTATCCGTGGACGATGAAAAAGTTAAAAGAAGCGGGATACGCGGAAAAAATAATATCGTCGCTGGAGCCTAAGAACGAGCGTTTAGAACTTGGCGTAACACGACTTTATGAATATATGGATAAGATGGTTGCAGAGGTGAAAATATGAGCGAAAAGAAAACGCATTTTATTCAAAACATAATAAACGAAGATTTAGCGGCGGGAAAATACCCCGACGGCGTGCATACCCGCTTTCCGCCAGAGCCTAACGGCTATCTTCACATAGGTCACGCAAAATCCATTTGCTTAAACTTCGGATTAGCCATAGAAAACGATGGCAAATGCAATCTTCGCTACGACGACACAAATCCCACGAAAGAAGATACGGAATATGTGGACTCCATAGAAGAAGATATTAAATGGCTTGGATTTTCTTGGGACGACCGAAAATTTTACGCGTCCGACTATTTTGAAAAGCTCTACGAATACGCCGTTATTCTCATAAAGAAGGGGCTTGCATACGTCGACGATTTATCCGCCGAAGAAATACGCCAATACCGCGGAACTTTAACCGAGCCGGGAAAAGAAAGCCCGTACAGGAACCGTTCCGTCGAGGAAAATTTAGATTTATTTTCTCGTATGAGGGCGGGCGAATTTAAAGACGGCGAAAAAGTTTTGCGGGCGAAAATAGATATGGCGTCGCCTAATATCGTAATGAGAGATACCGTAATTTATCGCATCGCCCACGCGCATCATCACCGTACGGGAGACGCTTGGCGCATATACCCGATGTACGACTTCGCGCATCCGCTTTCGGACGCTATCGAAAACATCACCCACTCTGTTTGCACGTTGGAATTTGAAGAGCATCGCCCGTTTTACGATTGGCTTTTGGATTCTTTGGATTTTGACGCAAATGCGCGCCCGAAACAAATAGAATTTGCGCGGCTTAATCTCACGAATACGGTGACAAGCAAACGGAAACTTCGTCAACTTGTGGAAGAAAATTACGTCGCAGGGTGGGACGACCCCAGAATGCCGACGCTTTCGGGGCTCAGACGGCGCGGATATACCCCCGCCGCCATTCGTAATTTCTGCGACGAGATAGGGGTTGCGAAGAGCAACAGCGTGGTAAATATCGCTATGCTTGAGCATTTCTTGAGAGACGATTTAAACGAGCGTGCGGATAGGATTATGGCGGTGCTTAAGCCCTTAAAAGTCACGCTTACGAATTATCCCGAAGACAAAACGGAATATTTGCCCGCGGACAATCACCCGACGAGAGGCGGCAAGCGTTATTTGCCCTTTAGCCGCGAAATATACATAGAGCGCGACGATTTTATGGAGGACGCGCCGAAAAAATTCTTTAGGCTTAAACCGGGCGGAGAAGTCCGTTTAAAACACGCCTATATTATCCGTTGCGACGAGGTCGTAAAGGACGAAAACGGAAACATAACGGAACTTAAATGTTCGGTTGATATGGAGTCTAAAAGCGGCTGTCCCAACGCTAATCGCAAAATAAAAGGCACAATTCATTGGGTCGAGAAAAATTCCGCTATTCCCTCGGAAGTAAGGCTTTACGATTATCTCTTAACGACTGACGAAAACGGAAATATCTCGGGTGATTTTATCGCTTCATTAAACAAAAATTCTTTGGAAACGGTGAACGCCCTAATAGAGCCGAGCGTAAAATATACCGCACCCGGGACGCATTATCAGTTCCTGCGTATGGGGTATTTCGTAGTAGACAAGGACTCAACTCCTCAAAAATTGATTTTTAATCGCTCCGTTGGCTTAAAAGACTCGTGGGCAAAAGTAAAAGATAAATAGAAATAATCTATGGTTTAAAAAGGGACCGAGTCCCTTTTGCAGGGGTCAAGGGGCAGAAGTCCCTTGCGGGGTTTGGGGCGGCGCCCCATAAAAAAGGAGTGTGTAATCTTGGACAGCACAACTATAGCCATAATAATATTCGTTATGGCTTACGCGCTTATAATCTCGGAAAAAGTGCACCGCACGATAGTTGGGATATTCGGCGCAATGCTTATGATAATTTTTGGTATTTTAGACCAAGAAACGGCGATACATCATATCGACTTTAACACATTAGGGCTTTTAATGGGTATGATGATAATCGTAAACATCACGAGCGAAACGGGACTTTTCAATTTCCTAGCGATATGGGCGGCAAAAAAAGTTAAAGCAAGACCGGTGCCGCTTTTAGTCGCGCTCTCGATGTTGACGGCGGTCTGCTCCGCGCTTTTAGACAACGTAACGACGGTGCTTTTAACCGTGCCTATCACTTTTAGCATAACGCAAAAATTAAAAGTGGACGTAAAACCGTTTTTAATCGCGCAGATACTTTCGTCAAACATTGGCGGCACGGCAACTTTAATCGGCGACCCGCCAAATATTATGATAGGCTCCGCGGTAGGTCTTAGCTTTATGGATTTCATAAAAAACGTAACCTTGGTATCTATCGTAATATTTATAGTTGTAGAGATTTTGCTGGTGTTTATGTATAAGAGCAAACTTGTGACGCAGCCCACCCTTCAAGACGAAGTTATGCACCTAGACGAAAAAAGCCAGATAAAAGACCACGCACTTCTAAAAAAATGTTTGCTCGCTATAACAATAACCATAGGAATGTTCGTGTTACACTCCACTCTTCATCTTGAAACCGCTACTGCGGCTTTAACTGGCGCGGGTTTCCTTCTTTTAATCTCATTTACGAAGAACGAGGAAATGATAGCTAAAGCCTTGTCAAGAGTTGAATGGCTTGCGATATTCTTCTTCGCGGGACTTTTCGTTTTAGTCGGCGCATTGGTTGAAACCGGCGTTATAAAGGCTTTGGCGGAAGAAGGAATCAAACTTACGAACGGCGACGTAAGCGCGACGGCGTACTTAATTCTTTGGATGAGCGCGTATGCCTCCGCGTTTATCGACAACATTCCCTTCGTCGCGACTTTGATACCTCTGATTCAAGATATGGGGCAATTGGGGCTTTCAAATTTAGAGCCGCTTTGGTGGAGCCTTGCCCTTGGCGCGTGCCTCGGCGGTAACGGAACGCTAATCGGCGCAAGCGCGAACGTTGTTGTTGCGTCTATGGCGGCGCAGCACGGAAAACCGATTTCCTTCATCGAGTTTATGAAAATCGCGCTTCCCATTATGACTTTAACAATCGCTATATCTCATGTTTATATTTGGCTCAGATATTTATAACAAAATAAGCGACAGCCGCAAAAGCGGCTGTCGCATTTTTTATTCTTGAAAGTCGATGAAATTTTCCGAAGAAAACAGCTTTCGTTCATTGAGTTCTAGCTCAATACGCCATTCATCCGTCTTAAAAATCAGCTTGCTCTTTCCCGCGTTGTGTAGATAGGCGCAGACTTCTTATGTGTCTGCGCCTTTTAGTCGGAGGATATATTTGGAAGTTGCCAATTTATCGGTTCTTGTCCGGTTGATTTTAAAAATTCATTGACCCTAGAAAACGGGCGGCTGCCGAAAAAACCGCGAAATGCGGAAAGAGGACTCGGATGAGGCGATTCTACGATAAAGTGCCGCTTGTTTGTTATAAGAGATTTTTTGCGCCTTGCGGGACTCCCCCAAAGAATAAAAGCGACGGGTTTTTCCCTCTCGTTTAAAAGCGAAATTATCTTATCGGTAAAAATTTCCCACCCTTTTCCCTGATGTGAGAAAGCGGCGTGTTCCCTCACGGTTAGGACGGCGTTTAAAAGCAGCACTCCTTGCTCCGCCCAAGGTTTAAGACAACCGTTGTCGGGTATTTTGCAGCCAAGGTCGCTTTCAAGTTCTTTAAAAATATTTATCAATGAAGGCGGTGGCTCTACGCCGGGTTGCACGGAAAAACTCAGTCCGTGCGCCTGCCTCGGCTCATGGTAAGGGTCTTGCCCTAAAATCACAACTTTTGTATTTTCGTAGCTGCTGTAGTGCAAAGCGTTAAATATAGAGTACATATCCGGGTACACGCGGCGCGTTCTGTATTCGCTGATGAGGAACTTTCTAAGCTCTAAATAATACGGCTTGGAAAGTTCCTCATTCAAATAATTTGCCCAATCGTTATGAAAAATTTCCAATCGTTTCAGTCCCTTTCTTACGATAAACAAAGAATAAATATAATCAACGACAAAACGAAATTTATTGCATATCTTCAAAGAAAGTGTGTCGCGCTCTGCCGTGTTCCTTGCTGTAATAGAGCGCATTGTCGCCTTCTATCAAGAGCGTTTCCATACTCTTGTCGCTGCTTACCGAGGAAATTCCTATGCTCATTGAAAGATTTTTCATACTGACTTCGCTTGCAAACATTTCTCTGCCTTTGTTTTCAAGATATACTATGCGTTCGTCCATCTCTTTTTTCGTAAGCGAACCTATAATCCCGACCGCGAATTCATCGCCGCCCATCCTTGTGGTTAAGTCTTTTGCGAACACAACTCTCAAAAGTTCCGCAACGCCAAGTATTGCGCCGTCGCCCGCATTGTGACCGTAAGTGTCGTTAAGCTGCTTGAAGTGGTCTAGGTCTATGTAGCAAATGGTAAGCCCCTGCGCCCCTCTGTTATCCTCTATACATTGGTAAAAATATCGGCGGTTGCTAAGCCCCGTCAGCGCGTCTGTATACGCAAGCTGCAAAATATTGTGCTGGTCTTCTTTTTCCTTTGTAATATCGTGAGCAAACCCTATAGTCCCCACAATAACATCGTTTTCATCGAACACGGGAGCTTTCAAAACGCTGAGTTCGCGATGCCCTTTTTTGTAGTGTTTTATAATCTCGTCCGAATGTAACGCTTTTCTCGCTCTCAATATCGCCATTTCGGACTCTTTGCAAATACGCTCGCCTTCTCGCTCTTCTTTACCGTTTCTTCCCCAAATATAGCTGTGATATTTGCCGCGCACGTCGCTTCTTTCTTTGCCGACGGCTTCGCAAAACGCCTGATTTACATTCAAATGTCTGCCGTCTATATCCTTCACCCAAACCAAATCGGGAATCATAGTTATGAGATTTTCAAAATACTGGGCGGTAAACCAAGCGTCTTTTTCCTTCTTTATATCGGAAAGAAGTTTGTTAAGTTTAAAGTTAATTACATCTCTGTTAAACGGGGCGTTCCAAATATCCGTCCAACATTCAAAATTTTTTGCTGCATTGCCCTTATCTGCGATAAATATAAACTTCGTCTTTTCGGGGAAAACGTCTTTGGCATCAACGCAGTCGTCGTTTGAGATGACTATGGTGTTAATCCCCCTCAACGTTTCTTTTATATCCGAAACTTTTTGGTAAACTTTAATTTTATGGGTAAATCCATCAAGAGGCTTTGTCTCTTTTAATATATCGGAAAACAACGCGTCAATTCCTATCAAAATAAAATTCAATTCGTATTGATACATCTTGTTTCCTCCATTCTATGGAATTTACCCGTTAGTCGCTTGCTTTAGCGAAAGGCCTATGCGTCCTCGTTTTTCGTCCACGTTTATTATCATAACGTTTAAAATATCCCCAACCGACACCACATCCAAGGGATGCTTTACCCTTTTTTTACTCAGTTCCGATATGTGGATAAGCCCAGCAGTCTTTAGACCAATATCGACGAATACGCCAAAATCGGTGATATTCCTTACCGTTCCCCGCATAATGCTTCCTGTTTTTATATCGGATAAATTAAGAATCGCTTGACGGGTAAGCGGCGCGGGAAGGTCTTCTCTCGGGTCGCGTCCCGGTTTTATGAGCGCGTCCAATATATCGTGCACCGTAGGAAGTCCCGCTTCCAAATCATTTGCAAGTTTCGTTTCGTCTACCGTTTTTCGTTTGTCGGATAAGAGAGATAATTTTTCCTTGACAGAGAGGTCTTTAAGGGTAAATCCCAAACGAGTCAAAATGTTTTCCGCGAGTTCGTAGGATTCCGGGTGAACGGACGTATTGTCGAGAGGACATTTTTCTCCGTGAATTCTTAAAAATCCGGCGCATTGGGTAAAAGCGGCAGGGCCTAATCGCGGCACCTTCTTTAAATCTTTACGACTCGAAAATACTCCGTTTTCGTCGCGATAGGCGACGATATTTTTTGCGATGGTGGCGTTTATTCCGGCTATATGCTTTAACAGAGCGACGCTTGCCGTGTTTAAATCAACGCCTACGTGGTTGACGGCGGATTCTATCACCGCGTCAAGGGTTGCGGCAAGTTCC
Source organism: Selenomonadaceae bacterium (assembly GCA_017635875.1). Classification (GTDB taxonomy): domain Bacteria; phylum Bacillota; class Negativicutes; order Selenomonadales; family Selenomonadaceae; genus RGIG9201. The sequence continues at coordinate 7,035 of JAGBKP010000173.1, forward strand.
TTTTGATTAACGTCGTGCTGATATTGCCCGACGCCTATTGATTGAGGGTCTATTTTGACAAGTTCCGCCAAAGGGTCTTGAACACGGCGGGCGATAGAAACCGCGCCTCTTATCGTTACGTCGTATTCGGGCAGTTCTTCCTTTGCCAATTTGGACGCGGAATAAACGGACGCGCCCGCCTCGTTGGTTATAAGATAATGAACGTCGGTCAAATTGTTTTCTTTTATAAGGCTAGAGGTAAATTCTTCCGTTTCGTAAGACGCTGTGCCGTTGCCGATAGAGATAAGGGTAACATGATGCTTTTTTATAAGCGACAAAACTTTTTTTGCCGAAGTTTCCCGTTCGGCGTCGCTCTTTGTCACCTGCAAAACGCCGTGATCGCAAACGCGCCCCGTAGCGTCAACCACTGCCATTTTGCAACCCGTGCGATAGCCCGGGTCAAGCCCCATAACCGTATGTCCCGCAAGCGGCGCTTGCAAAAGCAGTTGTTTTAAATTTTGCCCGAATACGTGAATGGCTTGTTTTTCCGCGTTTTCCGTTAAAATATTTCTGATTTCGCGCTCCAGAGCCGGGAACAGCAGTCGTTTATAACCGTCCTCCACGGCGGCTTTCAGTTCGTCCGCAAATATTGAAGGGCGCTTATAAATTCTTTTGTAAATTTTTTCGATGTTTTCCTCGTGGTTTACCGAGAGTTTTACCTTCAAAAAGCCTTTTTTCTCGCCGCGGTTTATTGCGAGAGTGCGATGCGACGGCAACGTGCGTACAGGCTCTTCGTACGCCTCGTACATTTGAAAAACCTGCGCTTCTTCGCTGTTTTTTTCCGCCTCTTTAAGGTCAAGTTCGGTAACGATAGACCCCGCGCTCCAAAGACTCTCGCGCATAATTTTCCTTAACTCCGCTTCTTCCATTGTGACTTCCGCCACGATGTCCCTTGCTCCCGATAAAGCATCTTCAGCGGTCGCCACGCCTTTTTCTTCGTCTACAAAATCCGCCGCCGCGTCTAACGCGCTACCTTTCTGTATCTCTTGCGAAACAATAGCGTCTGCAAGCGGCTCAAGTCCTTTTTCTCTTGCGATAGAGGCTCTGGTGCGTTTTTTCTGCTTATACGGAAGATAGAGGTCTTCAAGTTCTTGAAGTTTCTGCGCTTTTTCTATGGCGGCTTTCAGTTCGTCGGTAAGTTTTCCTTGCTCCTCAATCTTGTCCAAGATTTCTTCTTGCCGCTTGACAAGATTTTTAAGATAAGTAAGCCGCTCCTCGATAGTACGAATCTGTTCTTCGTCTAAAGAGCCTGTCGCTTCCTTGCGGTAACGCGCGATAAACGGAACGGTATTTCCGCCCTCAAGAAGTTTTTCTGTTTCCGTCACCTGTTTTTGTTTTATGTTAAGTTCGGCGGCGATAACACCGCTGATTTCCGTTAATAACATACATACGCCGTCCTTTTGCTTGCCGTATATTTTCCCTTACGCGCTCTTCATTCGCGCCTCTCTTAGACGCTTTTCCAAAAGATTTTTGCGCTTCTCCAAATCTTCCAATCTCTCTTTATCTTCTTCTGTCAAACCTTCCTTTTTCTTTAGCTTGTCAATCTTCATCGTGGTCTCTAAAAGTTCGCCTTCAAGTTCAAAATTCGGATTCATCATATCAATCCCTCCTTATCAGCCCGGCGGCCAAGTCATTTTTCTTCCGCCTATTAAGTGAACGTGCAGATGTTTTACCGTCTGCTGACCGTCTTCGCCGGAATTTATTACCACTCTGTAGCCGCTTTCGGCTATATTTAAATCTTTCGCAAGTTTAGGCAGTGCTTCCGCCATAATATGCCCCATTAGAGCCGCGTCACCCCCCGTCAGCTCGTTTACGCCGCCGATATGTTTTTTGGGGATTATCAAAATATGCTCCGGCGCTTGCGGCGAAAGATCGCGAAACGCTACCGCGCTTTCGTCCTCGTAGACTATCTTCGAGTCTATCTCCTTGTTCGCTATCTTGCAAAAAATACAATCCGACATCTTGTCAACTCCTCATAACACAAGGCTAATAATGCCTTAAACCATAAAACGCATCTCTTTGTTATATTCGCTTTTTATTTATATAATCCTTCCCATAACGCCGTCATTGTAAAAATCCTCAAGAGCTACGCGGCTTATTTTGTTTAACTCCGCTTTATCTTTCGTATATACGCGTATATAGTTATCGGTAAGCCCGTTTGATACGCCGTCCGTCTCGGTTTCAAAGAGTACGCTTAATTCTTTACCGATAAATTTGCCGATAAATTCCCTTGTTTTTTTATTTGCAAGTTCGGTAAGAATTTTTACTCTTTGCTTTTTTTCCGTTTCCGAAACGCAGTTTTCCATATTCGCCGCAACCGTCCCCGGACGTTTGCTGTATGGGAAAATATGAATCCTCGAAAACGGAACGCTTTTTACAAAATCAAGGGTTTCGTTAAAAAGTTCAGCGGTTTCATTCGGAAAACCTACGATTATATCCGTTGAAATAGACGCCGTGGGAAGTTTATCAATAATTTTATACGCGAGCTTTTTAAATTCCTCTTTCGTATAATGGCGGTTCATAGCTTTTAACACCGCGTTTGAGCCGCTTTGGAGCGGCAGATGAAAATGCGGCGCAAGCCGCCCGTCTTTTGCCGCAAGCTCTATGATGTTTTCGGAAAGTTCGACGGACTCCAAAGAGCTTAGACGTAGGCGCGGTATATCTGTGTTGCAGAGTACTTCTTTTATCGCGTCAAAAAGGGTATTCCCCGTGTCTTTGCCGTACATACCGAGATGAATCCCGGTTAGAACTATTTCCAAAAATCCCTTGTCCGCCAAACTTACGGCTTCTTTTTTTATGGATTCAAGACTTCTCGATTTAATCTTCCCTCTTAAGTACGGGATAATGCAATAAGAACAGAAATTTTCGCAACCGTCCTCTATCTTTAAAAACGCTCGCGTTCGATTTTGGGAAAAGTTTGAGGTTATTTCCTCAAATTCCGTGTTTTCTCTCGCGTCCGTCACCGCGTTGACAAATTTTCCCTTTAACGCGTCTTCGACAAATTCGACGATTTTAGCCTTATCCTTCGCGCCTATCACGACGGACACGCCGGGAATTTTCGCGATTTCTTCTCCGTTAGCTTGCGCGTAACAACCCACAACGGCGATTATCGCTTTTTCGTTTTCCCTATGCGCCCTGTGTATCAGTTTTCTTGACTTCTGTTCGCCCAAAGATGTGACGCTGCAAGTGTTCACAACGTAAATATCCGCTTTTTCCGTGAAATTTACGATTTCATAACCGCTTTTAACGAAAAGGGACTCCATAGCCTCCGTTTCCACTTGATTTACTTTGCAGCCCAAAGTAGTGAACGCAACTCTTATCTTAACTCTCCCCTTTCGTACATCGTAAGCGCGACAGCCGTTATCGCCGCCGTTTCCGCCCGAAGTATGCGCCGCCCCAATGTCGTCGCCGCGCCGCCATTCTTTATTATGTTTTCCGCTTCACTCGCGGAAAATCCGCCTTCCGCGCCTATTAAAAGCGTTATATCGTCGCCTTTAACATTTGATAGGGTATCTTTTAGCGAAACATTTTCCTCGTTTTCGTAAAAAAATATTAAATTTTTAGGCGGCGTTTTTAAAAATTCGTCTAAAGACATAATCGGAAAAACTTCGGGCGGCAATCCGCCCGACTGCTTCGCCGCTTCCGTCGCTATTTTTTCCAAACGATTTCTTTTAATCTTTCGCTTTTCTTCGTCAAGTTTTACCACGACGCGTTCTGTTATTAGGGGAATGATGCGGCTTACTCCGAGTTCCGTCGCTTTTTGCGCCGCCGTATCCGTCTTATCGCCCTTTAAAAGCGCGAGAGCGAGAGTAAGTTTTGTTTTGCTCTCCCCTATCAGCGGGATTTTTTCAACAAGCTTAAGCAAAACGCCGTTATCCGTAAATCCTGCGATTTGCATACGCGCCGCCGCGTTTACGTCGTCCACAACCGTGATTTCGTCGTTTAGTTTAGCGCGGTTTACCGTTTTTAAATGGTGCGCGTCCGCTCCTTCGATTTCTATTTCTTCCTTTAACACGCCTTTGTAAAAAAGTCTACGCATCTTTTTTCTCCGCGACTATAAGCGACCAACCCTTATTATGACTAATTTCCGAAATATTTAAATTTATGCTTTCCATAGCGTCAAGCACTTCCTCATACCTTTCGTCTATTATGCCGCCCGCGATAAAAACGCCGCCTTTGTTTAATCTTTTCGGAATATCCGACAAAAGTTTCAAAATAATATCCGCGATAATGTTTGCAACGATAATATCCGCCGTTCCCGATACGTTTTGAAACAAATCCGAAACTTCGATTTTTAAATCTTCTATGCCGTTTAGAGCCGCGTTTTCTCTTGCTATACGAACCGCGACAGCATCGTAATCGTAAGCCTCGACGCGTTTTGCGCCTAATTTTTTAGCCGCTATCGAAAGCACGCCGGAGCCTGCGCCGATGTCAAAAACTTTCGACGAATTTTTAACGTATTTTTCAAGGGCGCGAAGAGCGAGCGCGGTTGTCGGGTGCTGTCCCGTCCCGAAAGCCGCGCCCGGGTCTATAGCTATTACGACTTCGTTTTCCTTTGCCGCGTATTCTTCCCAAGGCGGACGTATGACTATTCTCTCGCCTATCTTCTCCGTATGAAAATACTCTTTCCACGAATTTTCCCAATCCTCGTCGGCAACTTTTTTGCAAATTATTTCCCCGTACTCTCCTTCAAACTCTTTCTGCAAATTTAAGTATCTTTCCTCTATATCGGAAAATTTTTCATTCGCCTCGTTTTCCTCAAAATACGCGGTGATTTTAATTCTTGAAATATCCTCGTTCTTCTTTAAATCCGTATAATCCCAAAGCCCCGAATCTATATAATTGTTCACCGTTAAAGGGTCGTCAACGACCACTCCCTTTGCCCCTGCGTCGTAAAATATCGCGCTTGCGGCGTCTGCCGCATCGCGCGGCACGTTAAGCGTAATTTCCTTCCAATACATAGCGTCCCTCTTTTCTTTTTTGACGGTATTATACTATATTTTATCGCGTAAAAAAAGAGAGAGAAAAAATTTTAATAAAATCTTCAGCTTGTAGACTTATCCTACTTTCTTTTTCTTCTTTCTTTTTTGAAAAAAAGAAAGAAGAAAAAGAAAGTAGCAAAGAAAAAGAAGAAAGAAAAAACTTTACTAAACTCTATTGATTAGTTTCTCTTTTATTGTTTTTTAATTTTTTTGTTTTGTCTACAATCTGAAAAAATTTTAATAAAATCTTTTGATTATTTTTTAAGTTTTGTCTACAGTCTGAAATATTATGAC
>JAGBKP010000174.1 GCA_017635875.1 Selenomonadaceae bacterium
ATTTGGACACCGTAAAGAGTTTCATTGATTTTTACGAGGAGTAAACGATGAGTTTAAACTCCGTAAGAACCGTCGCTATCGTTGTGCCGGTTTATAATGAAGAAGACAATATCGAACATTTCACAAAATCCGTTGACGGCGTAATGGCAAATTTGCCGTATAAATACGAGATTTTATTCGTGGACGACGGCTCAAAGGACAAAAGCCGCGAGATTTTGCGTCGACTTGAAGAAGAAAACCCGAACGTTTCCGCGATTTTTCTCGCGAGAAATTTCGGGCATCAGCTCGCTTTAACCTGCGGGCTTGACAACGCGGACGCGGACGCCGTAATCACTATGGACGGAGATATGCAGCACCCGCCCGAACTTATTCCGAGCCTTCTTAAAAAGTGGGAAGAAGGTTTTGAGGTGGTCCAGACCATAAGGGAAACCACGGAAGGTGTGTCTTTTTTCAAGCGTTTGACTTCCAAATATTATTACAAAATTTTAAATCTGATATCGGACGTTCCGATACAGCCCGGCGGCTCGGATTTTCGCCTTATGGATAAGAAAGTCGTGAAATGTTTCAGAGAATTTCGCGAACACGCGCGGTTTATACGCGGTATGATAGGGGCTATGGGTTTTCGTCAGACTAAGATTTCATTTGTTGCGCCGCCTAGGTTTGCGGGAGTTTCCAAATTTTCGCTCCGTAAAATGGCGCATTTTGCTCTTGACGGCATTTTGGCGTACAGCTCCGTTCCTTTAAGATGGGCGTTTTACGCGGGGATTTTCAGCGCGATTTGCTCCATTATCCTTCTGATCCACGTATTTTATACCGCGTATCTTGGCGACGCGGTGGCGGGTTGGGCGACCATTACCGTTTGCATACTCTTTTTCGGCGGTATGCAAATGATGTTTTTAGGCATAATCGGCGAATATATCGGAAGAATTTTCGAAGAAACAAAAGGCAGACCTCTTTATTTAATCGGCAAGAATAAAAAAGAGTGAGGGGAGGAGTCGGCGTGAAAATTTGGAACGTGTATAAAGGCGATGAAAAAAAGATTGATAAACTTGCAACTGAAGCCAATATATCAAAAAATTTCGCGTCGATTTTAACCGAACGTGGCATTGAAACAAAAGAGGATGCGGAGATTTTTTTGCATCCCGAGGAAAATCAGCCCTTTTACGATCCTTTTCTGATGAAGGATATGGATAAGGGAGCTAAACGCATCATAAAAGCTATAGACGAAAACGAAAAAATAGTGGTTTACGGCGATTACGACGTGGACGGCATAACGGCTACTTCTATTTTGACAAACACTCTAAAAAAACTCGGCGCAGACGTCAGCTTTTATATCCCCGACAGACAGAGCGAGGGATATGGGCTTAACGTCGAAGCTTTAAAAAAATTAAGTGACGACGGCGCAAAGCTTATAGTGACGGTGGATTGCGGAATTGCGGGAATTAAAGAAGCGGAAGTTGCGAATAAATTTTTGGATATAGTGATAACAGACCACCATATTGCGCCCGGCACTTTGCCGAAAGCCGTCGCGGTTATAAATCCTCATAGGGAAGATTGCCCGTACCCGGATAAAAATTTATCGGGAGTAGGCGTTGCGTTTAAACTCTGTCAAGCTCTCTATAAAAAAATAAAAGACGAAGAATTTACGGAAGATTTGGATTTTGTCGCGCTGGGGACGATAGCCGACATTGTGCCGCTCGTGGGCGAAAATCGAAAACTCGTAAAACTTGGACTAAAGGAAATTCAAAACTCGAAAAAGTGCGGAATAAAAGCGCTTATCGAAGTTTCCGCGCTGATAGGACGCGAAATAGGTCCGGGTCAAGTAGGATTTGCCCTTGCGCCGAGATTAAACGCCGCGGGCAGAATCGGTCACGCAAAAGACGGCGTGGAGCTGCTTTTATCGGATAATTACGATGACGCGCTTGCTATCGCGGAAAATTTAAACGACAGCAATACGGAACGCCAAGATATTGAAAAGGCGATTTTAAACGAGGCGCAGGAAAAACTCTCGAAAATGGACGTGTCGAAACTTCACAGCATAGTGCTTGACGGAGAAAATTGGCATCCCGGGGTTATAGGCATAGTGGCGTCCAGGCTCGTTGATATTTATTATTTGCCTACTATCGTTATAAGTCATCAAGGGGAAACGTCAAAAGGCTCTTGCAGAAGTATTCGCGCCCTGCACATGCACGACGCGCTATCCGCCGCGTCTTCGCATCTTTTGGGATTCGGCGGACACGCGCAAGCGGCGGGGCTTACCATAAAGACGAGCGAAATACCGAAGTTTAGAGAGGCGTTTGAAAATTACGTCGCGAAAACTTTAAAACCCGAGGATTATACGCAGACGGTGGATATTGCGGCTTTAATATCGCCGGACGCCATAACGGAAGAATTTATAAACGAGCTTGAACTTTTAGAGCCGTTTGGTATGGGAAATCCGAAACCGATTTTTGGCGCAAAAAATATCGCGGGAAAAAATCCGCGCGTAATGGGCAAAAACAACGAACATCTGGCTTTCGTATTGGGGAAAAACGGCAGTCGCACCGCGCTTGCGTGGGGCAGAGCCGAATACATCGAAACAATCGCGAGAGAATACGTGGATATTTGCTATACGGCGCAGCTATCGGAATGGCAGGGAGTAAAAACCATAGAGGTTGTGGTAAACTCCATAGAGCCCGCAGAATGTGAGCGGACGCATCCGAACAGAGATTTGTTGGTAAAAATTTATCTGTTGTTAAAAAAATTACAAAACAACGGGCGTATTTCCGCAGATCCGATGGTTTTAACCTCTCAATTTGCCCGCGCTACAAATATTCACTGTTCGCTTTTTTCAATGAAAGAAGCGGTAAAAATTTTTGAGGAAATCGGCTTGCTTGTAATAAACGACGAAAACAGCAGGCTTTATAAGCTGATAACGCCGAAAGAAAAGCTGAACTTAACGGATTCTGAGACTTATCGCTTGAATAACGAAGAATAAAAAAGCGGCAGCATTGATTTATTGTCAATGCTGTCGCTTTTTGCATATCTTTAGAGATTGCCTTTAAATACCGCGCGACCTGTATTCTTCCCTTAAATTGGCGGCGTTTTTGTAAACGCTTTCGACAAGTTCCTTGCCGCTTTTAACTTTGCGCTCTTTGGCGTTTATATCTATGTCAATCAGGGCTTGCACGAGCGATTCCAAAGTTTCGCGCTTGTTTCTGTAAAATTTGCCGGCGCGTATGTAAATTATTTTAAAATCCTGCTCCGACAAAAATGTTTCGTCTATCCTTTCGCCTTCCTCGTCGCTGATGGGGATAATGCAGGCGCGCCCATTCCCGAATACGGCGATTTCCAGCGTCATAGAGCTTAAACGGAAACTTTCCCTGGCGTCAAAACCGAATTCCACGAGATTTTCCGCTATTTCTCGCCCTAGAGCTGTTTTTGCCCGCGCTCTTTTTTCTTTCTGTCCCACC
>JAGBKP010000175.1 GCA_017635875.1 Selenomonadaceae bacterium
AAACAAAAGAAAAAAGAGAAAAAAACTTTACCGGAAAAAACTCAAAAATATTATATTTCAAACAGTATTTTTTTTCAAGAAATTTTTACAAATAAAAGGCTATAAGGATTTTTGGTCGAATATATAATGAAGAGAAATCGTTGAAAAACTGTTTTTATAATAAAATTTTCTTTCTCTCTTTTCTTCTTTGTTACTTTCTTCTTTTCTCTCTTTCTTTTATAAAAGAAAGAGAGAAAAGAAGAAAGTAAGGTTTTAAAATAAAAAATTGACCAAAAAACGGGAGTGATTATTATGTTAAAGAGTATAGCCGTAATGACGAGCGGCGGAGATTCGCCCGGAATGAACGCGGCGGCGCGCGCGGTTGTGCGTACCGCGCTATTTGAAGGCGCGAAGGTTTGGGGAATAAACAACGGTTATCACGGGCTTTTGGAAGAAGATATGTTCGAGATGCAATCCAAAAACGTGGGCGATATAATCCAGCGCGGCGGAACATTTTTGGGAACTGCGCGTTGCCGTCGTTGGCAAACGCCGGAAGGGCGTATGCAAGGTTTCCAAAATCTCTACGATAGAGGTATACAAGGGCTTATAGTTATCGGAGGCGACGGAAGTTTACGCGGCGCAGAGCTGTTATCGAAGGAAACGGGTATGCCCATAGTAGGACTTCCCGGCACCATTGACAACGACGTATGGGGCTCCGATTACACTATCGGTTGCGATACCGCGGCAAACACAATTATAGACGCTATCAATAAGCTTCGCGACACCGCGTCGGCTCATCGCCGCGTCATAGTTTTGGAAGTTATGGGCAGGTCGTCCGGTTGGCTTGCTATGGTTGCGGGAATTTCCGGCGGCGCGGAATATATATTGGTGCCGGAGGCTCCGTTTGATTTAGACGTAATCGCCGAAGAAATGAAAGCAGCATACGACGCGGGCAAGCGTTATATAATGGTAGTTGTCGCGGAAGGCGCGGGCAGCGGTAAAGAAATCGGCAGGATACTAAACGAAAAAACGGGCATAGATACTCGCGTTTCCATTTTAGGTTACGTTCAACGCGGAGGCTCTCCGTCCGTTATAGACCGCGTTAAGGCGTCAATGCTCGGTGAAAGAGCCGCTCTCGCGCTTATATCCGGACTTTCCGATATAGTTTTCGGTTTCCAAAAAGGCAATGTTGTTTCGATAAACCTGCACGACGCGGTGAATAACAAAAAGCAACTTGACCCCGATTTTATGCATTTAGCTAAAGTATTAGCGTAAGGGGGCGTTGTTTTGCTGAAAAAAATTTTAACCTTTACCCTCCTTTTAACGCTCATTTCTGCAGCTGCTTTTGCAAAGGAAATTTCCTTTACTTACGATAAAACAAACAATCTTAAAGGAAAAATCGTATATCCCGATAAAATCGTAATCCCGATTGACGTGCAAAAACAAGCGAAGAAGACTGGGAAAATGCCGAAAGTTCTGCCGCCGATAATTGTATATTTGCCGGAAAGCGATACCGATTACGGCAAAGAGCCTATGGCATCCTTCATCAAGAACGGATATGCGGTAGCTACGATAGAACACTCGCAAACTTTCCCGCAAAACGTTATAGACAGCAAAGCCGCAATACGCTTTATAAAGATGAATTCGGATAAATTCGATGTGGATATCCAAAAATTAGGCGTATGGGGAGGAAATACGGCGGCGTTCGTAGCTGTCGCCCCGTATCACCCGGAGCTTGAGGATTATAAAGCGGTGAAAGAAGGCGAATCGAGCAGAGTATCAGCCGCGCTTTTGGTTGCGCCTTGCACGGAAGACACGCCGACGCGTTTCAACGAAGTTTTAAATTACGTGGACGCATCTTCTTCTTACGCCTTTATAGTGAACAGCGTTATGGACAGAACGTCAAAAGTAAAAAAAGCGGAAAAATTCGCAAACAAACTGAAAAACGCGATAGGCTTTAACAATGTGGTCTTTATAAAAACCGAAACTGCATCGGGAGAAAAATATGTGTTTAACGAAAATATGACAAAAAGAGTTATAGATTTTTTTGATAAGAAATTTAAGCTAAAATAAAGGAACGAAAGCAAAAAATGTTTCGCGCGAAACATTTTTTGCTTTTTTTAAGGAGTTTTTACTATGCCGATATTCGCTCCGCGCCTTGTAAATCTTGACGAAAATGAAGTAATACGATACGCGCGCGCGCAAAAAACAAACAAATCTTTAATTTCAAACGCTGTTTTTAACGCGCTAATTCACGCTAAACCCTACGGAAGTTACAATATTTTTGATTACGATTATAAAAATTCCAATATTTTTTTTGAAAATAAAAGGATTTTGTTAAACGGAAACAGTATTAAGAAACATTTGGAGTTATGTGAAAAAGTAGCGATTATAGCCGCAACCGTCGGAAAAGATATAGATGAAGAAATATCCGCTTTAAGCGAAAAGGGCGAATATACAAACGCGCTCCTGCTTGACGCGGCTGCGACGGAAGCAGTGGAAGAAACCGCAAATGAACTTCAAAACATAATATCGCGCGAAGCAAATCGCGAAGGCTATAATATTACAGCGCGATTTAGCCCGGGTTACGGAGATTTTCCGTTAGAAATGCAAGAAGATATTTTAAAACTTGCGGAAGGAAACAAGATAGGAATCGCGCTCACACCTTCGCTTATGCTGATACCGCGAAAATCTGTTACGGCTGTTATAGGTTTTAAAAGAGGAAATACAATAAAAACTCACGACTGTAAAAATTGCGATAAAACAGATTGCAATTTTCGTAAATAAAGGAGAAAAATATGATAGAGATATTAGACGGCGCTATGGGCACAATGCTTATGGCAGGCGGACTTTCGCCGGGAGCCTGCCCCGAACTTATGAACATAAACCATAAAGAAGTTGTTAAGGAGATACACAGAAAATACATAGACGCGGGCGCAACCATAGTGGAAACCAACACATTCGGAGGCTCGCCCCTTAAACTTGCGCATTATAATCTAACCGAACGATACGAGGAACTCAACATAGCGGCTGTAAAAATCGCGCGCGAAGCCGCCGGTAAAAATATAAAAGTCGCGGCGTCCATAGGGCCTACGGGAAGGTTTATTTCCCCTATCGGAGATTTGTCTTTTGACGAGGCCTACGAATCATTCCGTAAACAAGCCTCGGCTCTCGCTAAAGACGGACTTATAGACTTTTTCATACTCGAAACTTTTATAGACTTACAGGAATTGCGTATTGCCATACTCGC